>CAJWFY010000030.1 GCA_913031655.1 uncultured Flavobacteriaceae bacterium | reverse complement strand
GTAATAATTGCTCTTTTACCAGCTCTTCTTTATGGAATTTACAATACTGGATTTCAATATTATTCACAATTAGGAACTGATTTTAGTACAATGGACGTAATTATTCATGGTTCATTAAAAATTCTTCCCATGATTGCCGTCTCTTATATAGTGGGTCTTACTATTGAGTTTGCTTTTGCTGTTTTTAGAGGACATGAAATTAACGAGGGTTATCTTGTTACAGGATTGTTAATTCCAATGATTATGCCGATAGACATTCCACTTTGGATGGTTGGTCTTTCTGTTGCTTTTGCTGTGTTTATTGGAAAGGAAGCCTTTGGAGGAACAGGAATGAATATTTTAAACCCTGCACTAACCGCTAGAGCTTTTGCTTTCTTCGCTTACCCTACTTACATGTCAGGTAATCAAGTTTGGGTTTCTGAAGCTTCAAACATTGATGGCGTTTCTGGTGAAACTATTTTAGGAATGTTAGCTTCAGGTAATAATTCACTACCCTATGAACCGATGCAAATGTTTATGGGTTCTATCCCTGGATCCATTGCTGAAACCTCAACTCTTATGGTTCTACTTGGTGCTGCAATTTTAGTATTTACAGGCGTAGGGAGTTGGAGAATTATGATTGGAAGTGTAATTGGTGCTGCAATAACAGGAATGTTATTTAATTTATGGGGAGCAAACGAATTGATGAGTTTTAACTGGATTAATCATTTGATGGTTGGAGGATTCGCTTTTGGGGTAGTTTTTATGGCTACAGATCCTGTATCTGCAGCTCAAACTGTTAAAGGAAAATGGATATATGGTTTATTGGTAGGATTATTTTGTATTCTAATTAGAGTGTTTAATCCCGCTTATCCTGAAGGTGTAATGCTAGCAATTTTATTAATGAATGTTTTTGCACCAACTATTGATCATTATGTAGTTGAAGCTAATATTAACAGAAGAATAAATAGAAGTTTAAAAACTATAAAAACTGCTTAAAATGAATAGAGACTCAAATTTATATACTTTTTTATTTGCAACTATCATGGTATTTGTTGTAGCAACTGTTTTAGCCTTTACTTCACAATCTTTGAAAGATTTACAGTCTGAAAATGTTAGAAAAGAAAAAATGCAAAATATATTATCAACTGTAGGGATCACAACTGACAGAGACGGGGCAGAAGAACTGTTTAATAAATACATTGAAGATCAATTGGCTATTCAAAATGACGGATCAATTGATGCCTCGGTCGATGTTTTTAATAATGTCAAGCTTTCTCTTGAATTAAAGAAAACCCCTAAAGATCAGGACTTTCCTTTATATGTTGCTAACATAGAATCTGAAAAATATTATATAATCCCCATAAGAGGGAATGGTTTATGGAACGCTATTTATGGATATATTTCAATAAAGGAAGATTTAAACACAATTAAAGGAGTCGTTTTTGATCATATTGGAGAAACTGCAGGCTTAGGTGCTGAAATCACACAAGATTGGTTTATTGAAAGGTTTGTTGATGAAAAATTATTTGACATAAATAATAATTTAGTTGGTATTAAAGTTTCTAAGACTAATAATGATCCAAATAACTCTGATAAAAATGATCACGAAGTTGATGCGATTTCTGGAGCAACAATTACCGGAGATGGAGTCACAGATATGATTAAAGAAAGACTAGAGCATTACATACCTTATTTCAATACTCTAAGGTCAAATAAAATAGCTTTAAACTAAATATATGTCAAATAAAAACAGAGCTTTACTTTCAGATCCAATGGATGACAATAATCCAATAACAGTTCAGGTATTGGGTATTTGTTCAGCTTTAGCTATTACCGTTCAATTAAAAGCTGCAATAGTTATGAGTATTTCAGTAATGGCAGTTATGGCAGCTAGTAATGTGATCATTTCATTGTTAAGGGATTTAATTCCTAACAGAATTAGAATTATTGTTCAATTAGTAGTCGTAGCGGCTATGGTTATTTTAGTTGATCAAGTACTTAGAGCTTATGCATATGATGTCAGTAAGGAATTATCAATATTTATAGGCTTGATTATAACTAACTGTATCGTTATGGGGCGATTAGAAGCTTTTGCTTTAGGAAATGGGGTGTGGAGATCTTTTCTTGATGGAATCGGAAATGCTGCAGGCTATGGCTGGATCTTGATTTTAGTAGCTTTTTTTAGAGAACTTTTAGGGTCTGGAAAATTAGGTGGATTTCAAGTTATTCCAGATTTTATTTACGAAATGGGCTACGTAAATAATGGTCTTATGTTATTATCTCCAATGGCACTTATTACTGTCGGTATTATTATTTGGATACAGCGATCCAGAAATAGAAAATTAATTGAACAGGGGTAAATTAAATTAATAATAATTATGATTGATTACGCTAATTTATTTATAAAAAGTATTTTCATTGAAAATATGATTTTTGCCTACTTTTTAGGTATGTGT
Organism: uncultured Flavobacteriaceae bacterium; assembly: GCA_913031655.1. Lineage (GTDB taxonomy): Bacteria > Bacteroidota > Bacteroidia > Flavobacteriales > Flavobacteriaceae > MAG-121220-bin8. The sequence goes on along the minus strand of CAJWFY010000030.1, from coordinate 10,675 downwards.
TCATATTTAGCTGTTTCAAAAACAGTTAAAACTGCTGTTGGTTTAGGTTTTGCTGTAATTTTTGTTTTAACAATTACAGTTCCACTAAATTTCTTGATAGATCAATACTTATTAAGACCTGGCGCGCTTGGTTGGATCGGTCCTGATTATGCAGAATTAGATTTAAGCTTTTTAAGCTTTATTATGTTTATTGCTGTAATAGCTTCGATGGTTCAATTAGTGGAAATGATAGTTGAAAAATTTGCACCTGCTTTATATGGTGCTTTAGGAATTTTCCTTCCATTAATTGCAGTTAATTGTGCGATTTTGGGTGGATCTTTGTTTATGCAAATAAAAGATTTTTCTGGAATTACAGAATCTGCTATTTATGGATTTGGCTCTGGAATTGGATGGCTTCTAGCAATTGTAGCAATAGCCGCAATTAGAGAAAAAATAGCTTACTCAAATGTTCCTGCTCCTTTAAAAGGTTTAGGAATTACTTTTATAATAACTGGACTTATGGCAATTGGTTTCATGAGTTTTATGGGAATTAAACTATAATTTTTATGACAATTACTACATATATATTTTTTAGTATTATCGTTTTTTTAGCTATTATTATGGTTTTAGTTGGTATGCTCTTAGGAGTAAAAGCTAAACTACTTCCATCTGGACCTGTGACACTTTTTGTAAATGGTGAAACTGAGGTAGAAGTTTCATCGGGAAACACCCTTTTATCTACACTTGGAAGTAATAAAATTTTCTTACCCTCTGCATGTGGAGGTGGAGGAACATGTATACAATGTAGATGTATAGTTTCTGATGGTGGCGGAGAAATTTTACCAACTGAAAAACCTCATTTCAGTCGAAAAGAAATTGCTGAAGGCTGGAGGCTTGGTTGTCAGGTTAAAGTAAAAGAAAACATGGTTATTGAAGTTCCTGAAGAAGTATTTGGTATTAAAAAATGGGAAGCAACCGTATTACGAAATTGGAACGTAGCTTCCTTTATAAAAGAATTTGTTATTCAAATTCCAGAAGACATGGGTTATAAGGCAGGAGGTTATATTCAAATTGAAATTCCTGAATGTGATATTGACTTTAAAGATATAGATATAAAATCCCATCCTGAAGAGCATCCTGGTGATCCAGATAAGTTTAAGTTAGAATGGGATAATTTTAAACTTTGGGATTTGAAAATGAAAAATCCAGAACTTGTGGAGCGAGCTTATTCAATGGCTTCATACCCTGCAGAAGGAAAAGAAATTATGTTAAATGTGAGAATCGCTACGCCTCCTTTCGATAGAAATAAAAATGGATGGATGGATGTTAATCCTGGAGTAGCTTCATCATATATATTTTCTAGAAAAGCAGGAGATAAGGTCACTATTTCTGGACCTTACGGAGAATTTTTTATCAATCATTCTGAAGCTGAAATGCTTTACGTTGGTGGAGGAGCTGGAATGGCTCCAATGAGATCTCATTTATATCATTTACTTAGAACTCTAAAAACTGGGAGAAAAGTTAGCTTTTGGTATGGTGGTAGGTCTAAAAGAGAACTTTTCTATATAGACCATTTTAAAGCTTTAGAAAAAGATTTTCCAAATTTTAAATTTTATATTGCTCTTTCAGAGCCATTAGAAGTTGATAATTGGAAGGTTAAAGATAATTTAGATTCAGAAGGTGATGGCTTTGTAGGGTTTGTTCACCAAACAGTTATTGATAATTACTTAAATTATCATGAAAATCCTGAGGATATTGAAGTATACTTTTGTGGACCACCTTTAATGAATCAAGCTATTGAAAAAATGGCAGATGATTTTGGTGTGCCACCTGAAAATGTCAGATTTGACGATTTTGGAGGATAATCTTTTACCAATACCTTTAAGTGATTTAGAAAAGCACCAGCTTGCAATGAATATTGTTGGCAAACAACTAGAAGCTAAAAATTATGAATTTTTATCTGTTAATAGTCAGTTAAAAAAAGACCCTCAATTTGTTTGTACAAAAGATAAAAAACTATCTTTCATAATCGTTAAGGCAATTTGTTATCCAAGTGACCCCAGAGATATTGTTATTTCACATCTTGATAAAATTAAAGCTCATGCAACTAGTTTTAATGCAACATTGTATTATGCTGGCGTGGGATTAGCAAATTCTGAAAATTATGAACTTCCTTTGTTTAAAGACTCAGGTTATATTATTAATTTTAATGGACTTGAAAAAATTATATAGTTTACTTCTTTTAGCTTGCTTATGTTTGAGTTGCTCTAATTCAATAAAGCTGCATAAATATTCAGGATATGCTCTTGGCACTTCTTTTAGCATAGTTTATTCATCTGAAAACGAACTATCTAATATTGAAAAATTAACAGATTCAATTTTTTTTGAAATTAACAGATCACTTTCAACTTACCTTATTTCTTCTGATATATCTAAAATAAATAATGGGATTGACTCAATTATAGTCGATAGTCATTTTAAAAATGTTTTTAATCAGTCTAAATTAATTTGGAAATCATCGAACGGTTTTTTTGATCCAACTATTGGTTTATTAGTTAATGCATATGGTTTAGGCCCAAATAAATACCCAAATCAAATTATTAATATTGATAGTTTAATAAATCTTACTGGTTTTGAAAATGTTAGATTATTTAATGACAGAATCGTAAAGAAAAAAAATGGAATTTTTTTAGACTTTAATGCTATAGCTAAAGGTTATTGTGTGGACGTAATTTCTAGAATGTTAGTTAATAATCAAATTACTAATCATTTAATTGAAATTGGTGGGGAAATGTATGCTAGTGGATTTAATAGTTTCAAAAACTCCCCATGGAAGGTAGGAATTGCAGATCCTTTAAACTCTAGCACTAATAGTTATAAACTAGCAATCACATTAAAAGATATGGCTCTTGCAAGTTCTGGAAATTATAGAAAATTTATAATTGACTCTTTAACAGGTAAGAGAATTGTTCATACAATTAATCCTAAAAATGGATATGCTTATAGTACTAATATTTTAGGAACTTCTGTTATAGCCGAGAATTGCATGTTAGCTGATGGATATGCCACCGCTTTTATGGCTATGCCACTTGAAGAATCAAAGTTATTGATAGATTCTTTATTAAATATTGAAGCTATGATAGTTTATTTGGATCAAGAAAAAAAAGTAAAAACTTATTTTACAAAGAATTTTGAGAATCTAATTTTAGATTAACTTTTTACATACAGGAATAACTTCATTTTTTTCTATGCCATACTTTAATATTTCATCATCATTAAACTTTGAAGCATACTTAACTTGATCAACTTCAAATCCAATATTTTGTAATTTTTTAAAATAATCTAATCCATAAAGTCTTACATGGTCATATTGACCAAATTTCTCTATCCTTTCTTGTTTGTTATTTATGCCATTATCCTCCAAAGTAGTTTTATTATTTAAATTAACAGGGACTTGAAGGATAGCTGTACCACAAATATTTAAAACTCTATAAATTTCCGTCATAGCTTTTTTATCATCATTTATGTGCTCTAAAACATGATTACAAAGAATATAATCAAATGAATTTTTTTCAAAAGGCATTTTACAAATATCTCCTTTAATGTCTGCTAATGGAGAGTTTAGGTCAAATGTTGTGTAATTAATATTTTTTAATTTTTTAAAAATTTTATAAAAACATTGTTCTGGAGCTATATGTAATACTTTTATTTTTTTTTTAAAAAATTCAGTTTCATTATTTAAATAAAGCCATAGTAATCTATGTCTTTCCAGTGAGAGGGTTCCTGGACTTAAAGCATTTTTTCTCTGTTTTACGTAACCATATGGAAGAAACTTTCTATATAATTTCCCATTAATTGGATCCAGAAATTTATTTCCTCTGTAAAATAAATCTAGAATGGGTTGTAGAATTTTACTCCAGAAAATCAATTGAGTTCTTGGAATTATATTTATTAAAAATTTGATTATAAAGTTCAATTATTTAAATTTTTTTTCTTCATCACTTTTTATACCCAGAGATTCATAAATAAAATCAAAGGTTGAAAGTAAATTGGGTTTTCCATCAATTATTGCAATATTATGTTCAAAGTGTGCGCTAGGTAAATTATCTGATGTTAAAATTGTCCAACCATCATCAAGTTGATTTATTTTTGATGTGCCCATATTTATCATTGGTTCAATTGCGACTACCATTCCATTTTGGAATTTTTTTCCAGTTCCTCTTTTGCCATAATTAGGCATTTCTGGTTTTTCATGCATTTCCTTACCTAAACCATGTCCAACGAGCTCCCTTACTACTCCATATCCATTTAATTCATTGTAGTTTTGTATAGCATAACCCACATCTCCAACTCGGTTTCCTGTTTTGAATTGTGAAATCCCCTTATAAAGAGATTCTTTGGTGGATTTTAAAAGAGATTTAATTTTTTCATCCACTTCTCCAACTTCAAAAGTATATGCATGATCACCATAATAGCCATTTTTTAATACCCCACAATCAATTGAGATTACATCACCATTTTTTAAAATAGTGTCATTAGGTATTCCGTGAACTACTTGTGAGTTTGGACTAATACAAAGTGTATTAGGGAAGTCGTATAAACCTAAAAATCCAGGAACAGCTTCATGGTCTCTGATAAACTTTTCGGCTAATGAATCTAAATGTAAAGTGGTGATGCCTGGTTTGATTTCTGAAGCAAGCATTCCTAATGTTTTGGAAACTAATAAAGCACTTTCTCTAATTAATTCTATTTCTTCTCTGGATTTAATTAAACTCATAATTAAAAATCTGCATATGCATTTTTATAGTCGTTTCCACTTAAGATTTTGTAAATATCTTTTTCAATAGTTTCTATAGGAAATTCAACAATTCTATTAATTTCTTTACCATTTTTCTTGAATATAATAGTAGGAATATTTATAATATCTTGATTTTTTTCTAAACTATCAGCTGTGGTTTTGTCGAGAGACATTGCAATTAGTTTCATTTTCTTGTCTTTTATCTTTAAATAATCTATAAGCTTAAAAAAAGCAGGGGTATGCATACGGCTATCACTACACCATGTTCCCATAAATACAGTTATATCTATATCGTTAATCAAAGGTTTTATTTGATCAGCAATTTCCTGATCAAGTTTATAGTTTGTATAATTTTCTTTAAACCAAAAGTCATGAGGTTCATTTTCGAGTTCATTTTTATTAAATACTCCTAGAATGTCAATATATTCTTCTTCATTAAGTTCACTGTCAATACTTTTGGAGGATTTTTTTGAATCATTACAAGAGATTAAAAAAATAAAGGTAAATAAGAGACTAATTTTTTTCATAATTATTTTAATAAAGATTCGCAAGTCATTAGATTTGGCTTTTTAATTTTCATTAACTCAAGAATTGTTGGAGCAATATCACCCAAAACACCATCAGATATTTTTTTAATTTCATTGTCAACTAATATTATTGGAACCATGTTTGTTGTGTGCGCCGTGTTTGGACTTCCATCAGGGTTTATCATTACATCACAATTTCCATGATCAGCAATGACTAAAGTCGAGTATTTCTTTTTAAGTGCCAATTCAATTATTTTGCTAGCACAGTAGTCTACAGTTTCACAGGCTTTAATTGCAGCATTTATATCACCAGTATGTCCAACCATATCCGGGTTAGCGAAATTTAAACAAATGAATTCAGCTGACTCTTTGTCAATTTCTTTAATAATAGAATCGGTTATTTCATTTGCACTCATCTCAGGTTTTAAATCATATGTAGCTACTTTAGGAGAAGGACATAAAATTCTTGTTTCATTTTTGAAAGGTTTTTCTCTTCCTCCGTTAAAGAAAAATGTTACGTGAGGGTATTTTTCAGTTTCTGCAATTCTTATTTGTTTTTTTTTATTTTTTTCTAAAATCTCACCTAAAGTATCAACTAAATTATCTTTTTCATAAATATTTTTTATTCCACTAAATGACTCATCATAATTAGTTAGAGTAACGAAATTCAAATTTATTTTTTTCATTTCATACTCTTCTTTGTTTTCTTGAGTTAAGACTTGAGTTAATTGTCTACCTCTATCTGTTCTGAAATTAAAAAAAATTACGTAATCATTTTCTTTTATAAGACCTTTTGGCTGTCCATCGTCATTTGTTAAAACTATTGGTTCAATAAATTCATCCGTAACCCCTTTTTTATAAGATTCCTTTAAAGAATCAATAATATTTAACGATATTTTTCCTTTACCATTTACAAGTAAATCATAAGCTTTTTTAGTTCTTTCCCACCTTTTGTCTCTATCCATTGCATAATACCTGCCTATCAGACTAGATAGGGAAGCTCCGCATTCAGAGATTTTTTTGTTGAGTCTTCCAATTAGTTTTAAACCAGATTTTGGATCAACGTCTCTACCATCAGTAAAAGCATGAACGAATACATTTTTAAGGTTCATTGCTTTACTTTCAGATAAGATTTCTTCTAAATGACTTATGTGGGAATGAACCCCGCCATCAGAAACTAATCCTATTAAATGAAGTTTAGAATTATTTTTCTTTACAGATTCTAATGTCTTTTTTAAAACGACCTTATTTTTAAATGTTTTTTCCTCAATATCTAAATTTATTCTTGCTAAATCTTGATAAACTATTCTTCCTGCTCCTAAATTCATATGTCCCACTTCACTGTTCCCCATTTGCCCATCTGGAAGTCCAACACTTTGGCCAAAAGTAGTAAGTTCAGCAGATGGGTATTTAGAATATAAAGAATCAACATACGGAGTTTTTGCCTTGTCAATAGCAGAAACACTAGGGTCTTTTGAAATCCCCCATCCATCTAGAATCATTAAAATTACTTTTTTTGAAATTTTCAAATTTTTAATTTAATAATAATTTTCAAATATAATTATAATCGAAAGATTACTTATTTCAAAGCTGGATTAATATCTAAAATATTTTCATTTATATACTTAGATATAAACTCATCATTAAAATATTCTGCTCCATTAATACTTTCTTTTTCAATTATTTTTTTTATTTCGGAATTCATTAATATGTCAAGAATTTTTATTGAAACTGGTGCGTAACTATAATGCCAAGGTTCATAATCAAATCCCTTTCTGTTAGGGTTGTTATTGTAGGTTATATAAAATCCAAATTTTTCAGAATTTAAATCTAACCACTTTTTTACATTGTAAAAGACACCTCCCTTTTCAAATTTACTAGTCATTAAAACGTTTTCTTGATCAGAGTAATTTTCGTCAATTATATCAATATCTGTTCCCCAGTGATGTCTTGAAGTTCCTGGAATTGTAGAGTATCTAATAATTTCTTTAATTGCTTTTAGGGGCTCTAAAGAGTGAGTGTTAGTGAATTTATTGTATTTGTTATTCCAAATATGCTTTTGACGTTCATACCCTCTGTATGCTGATACAATTTTAAGATTAAATCCATCTTTTTTTGCTGCATCTTCCATTTTTTTAAAAGCATAATAAGTATTTCTCTCTAACAAAATACTGTCACCCACTAAATCAGGTTTTTTAATTCCTCTAACTATATTTAAATCCATATTTTTTTGAGAAAAACTAATGCTACAAATAAAAAAAAACATTAGATGTATTCGATATATTCTTAAATTCATTTTAATTTTTTATATAGAAAGGAATGTGTTCCAATCCCTTTAATAAAATAAGTTTCTTCTAAATCCAGATAATTATTTTTTACATAAAAATCAACCGCTTTTTCTCTAGCATTCATCCAAATGTAATTTACATTTAAATTTTCACAAATTTTTTCAGATTTTTCCAGTAATTTTTGACCAATTCCTTTTTGTTGATAATCATCTAAAACACACATTCCTCTTAACTGATAACAATTTTCTAAATTGTTTTTTGTTGATTTGTTTTTTATTAATGAGACTCCACCTATAATAGTGTTTTTTATATAAGCTCCTATGTGAATAGAATCTAAACTTTCATCTCCCTCAAATTTACAAAACTCATAGCTTGAATTGTTTCTTAAAATTTTACTTCTAATAGAAAATAAACTTTTTGAATTAACTTTTTTCAAGACTAAATCCATATAACATAAAATTAATAATATAATTAATAGTTAAAGTAAATAAGTTATAATAATTCATTAATATTATATTTGTATCATTGCGAGAGTAGCTCAGTTGGTAGAGCGTCAGCCTTCCAAGCTGATGGTCGCCGGTTCGAACCCGGTCTCTCGCTCTACTTTTTTTATAAAAATGAAATACGTATTAAAATTTATAATTTTCTTTTTCATCTGCAACTTTTCTTTTGCTCAATCTGATTATAGAACATGGATAAGAGGAAAAGTGTTGTATAGAAACAGTAGTGTAATTGCAGCTAATGTAATTAATAATACATCTCAAGAAGCTACTATTACTAATCAGGATGGTGAATTTGAAATGCAAGTAAAACTTAATGATCGTTTGGTTTTTTCCTCAGTTCAATATCAAATAAGATCACTAGTGATTTCTAAAGAAATTTTACAAAAAAGTAGAATTGTTATTGACGTTAACGAAAAGGTAACTGAATTAGATGAAGTTGTAGTTGGTCCTGAGAATACAGAAAAATTTCTTGATTTAAAAGAGGAAGAATTTAAAATGATTGATTATACTTTTGACAAATCGACTAAAATTGAAAATCAGATATTAAAGGCTGGTAGATTAACAAACGGAATTAATTTCATCAATTTATATAAGTTAATAGCAAATTCTAGTTCTAATGCAGATAATCTTTCAGACTTAAATGCTGTTAACTATAAGCCAAGTAATTTGCTTCGAGAAGTTTATGATGATTCCTTTTTTATAAATAATCTTGGGATTCCAAAAGATAAAATTTCAGAATTTTTATTTTATTGTGATGAAAAATTTCCTTCTAAGTTTTTATTTAAGAAAAGTAACGAGTTTCAGTTAATTGATTTTTTAGTTAAACAAAGTGATAGATTTAAAAAAATACTTAAAAGGGGTTAGTTTATTATTGTGTTTTTTTGTTTTTGGAACTCATTTTATTTTTTCTCAAACAAAACAAAACTATAAAATCTTCAAAGGGGAAGTTGTTAATGACTCTTTAAATATAAGCGGCATACATATAATAAATAAAACAAGTGGATCTAGATCAATTACCAATCAAAATGGATTATTTGAAATTGGTGTTAAAAGAAATGATACAATTGTAATATCTTCTATTCAAATTAAGCCACATGTTATAATTATTGAATCTAAAATTTTTGATCAAGATTTGATTAGAGTTTATATAGAGCCTTTTATAAACCAATTAGATAACGTAGTAGTTAAACCACATGATTTGAGTGGAAATATGTTAGATGATATGTTAGATTCTGGAATTAAAGACCCAATAAACTTTGATGATGTTGGGATTCCAGGATTTAAAGGTAAAAGAGCAGAAAAAATTATTTCTGAAAAGACTCTTATTTTACAGACTCTTTTTCTTCCAATATCTGGAGGTCTAGATTTTGAGGCGGTTTACAAACATTTGTCAGGTTATTACAAAACACTTAAAAAGATAAGAGAATTAGACAAACAATATGCTGCTGCTATTGGTGTAATGGAATTTTACGGTCTATTGTTTTTTATGAACAACTATAACTTAGATGAATCGGAAGTATATGAATTTATTTTAGGAGCTTTAGAGAACAGTAATATTGAAAATGATTTTAGGACTTCAGATTACGGTTTAGTCTTAGAGTCATTTGAAAAATTTTATCAATCTATAAATGAAGAAAATTAATTTAATATTTGTATTTCTTATTTTTTGTGGTTTTATAAATCATAAATACTATGTCAGTACAGCTCTATTTAATTTTAATGATTCCAATGCAATTGAGATTACAATTAGAATTTTTAAAGATGATTTAAATTCTTTATTTGAAAAGGAGTATTCAGATCAATATAAATTAAGTTCAGATTTAAATTCTCCAATAATTCAATCTTTAATAAGCAGCTATTTAGAGAATAATATTGGAGTGTATTTTGATAAAATTAAATACCAACCTATTTTTTTAGGATCTGAAGATAAAAATGACTTGATTATTTGTTATTTAGAAATAGAGAAAATTCCTGTTTCAGATTACATTAAAATAGAAAATAACATATTGTTCAATTTATTTTTAGATCAAAAAAACATTATTCATGTTAAAAAAAATAATGAGAAACAAAGTTTTATCTTAACAAAAAAAAGCTCAATTTTTAAATTAGATATTTAGTAACATTTTACTAAATTTAACATTCATCAAAATAAACCTATGAAACCAATAAATATTAAATTAATAATGATTTCTTTGATTTTCTCATTTACGGGAATTTCTCAAGAAGTTTCAGAAGAATCTAAACAAAAAGGACACTTGAATACTAATAAGTTTAGACAAATGTATCAGGAATTTTCTTCACCTAATATGTTTAGAACTGCTGCAGGCGCTCCGGGTCCTGCGTATTACCAACAACAAGCTGATTATAAAATTAACATTGAACTAGATGACCAAAATAAAAGAATATACGGAGATGAAATAGTAACTTATACTAATAATTCCCCAGATAATTTAGAGTATTTATGGGTTCAATTGGATCAAAACATCAGAAAAAAAGACTCTCCTTCTTTGAAGAAAGATGGTAATGGTGCTAGATCGGCTTACTTACCCTCAGGTTTTACAAATGAGTTTATAAACGAAC
>CAJWFY010000029.1 GCA_913031655.1 uncultured Flavobacteriaceae bacterium | reverse complement strand
AATTTATATAAGCATTATTTATTTTATCTAAATAATCTTTACTTATATCTTTCTCATAGTCTCTTCCCCTACTATTGATGTTTGAAAGTAATTTTTCTGTTTTTTGTAAAAGATAAATTACGAGATTAGATTTATATAAGTCTTTAGTCATGAAATAATAAATATCTCTAAACAATTTGAAATCAATTTCAGACAAAGTAACTCCAGCAAAAATCAATGATTTAAATATGTCGTAATCAAAAACTACACCAGGCTTAAACAGATCCATTTGATTTTTAAAATCATTTAACTGTCTGCATCTATCTGTAAGAAAAGTAAGCTCTAGATTTAAAGCATATCTCTTCGGATCTTTATAAAATTTTTCTAAAAATGGGTTTTCTTTAAATTCTTCTAATATTAAATTTTTGTTTAAATCAATTGAAATTTTTTTTGATAAAGTTGTTTTTCCAGCTCCTATGTTTCCTTCAATAACTATATTATCAAATGAATTCATAAGATCCATTACGGGTGTTTTTAAATCTATTTCTAGCTCATGTATTGAATCCAAATCTGTCAAATTATTTTTTAAATCTAATATTGTAGTTTTTAATATTGGGTGAACTTTACTTTTGGCAATGTCTAACAAGGGAAGAATAACAAAAGCCCTGTGATGAAGACGAGGATGAGGTATTTGAAGATCTGGTATATTAATTATTTGGTTTTCATAAAATAAAATATCAATATCAATTGTTCTGGATTCATAGGCTGCAACCTTAGTTTTTAATCTTCCCCCATCTTTCTCAATTTTAATTAAGTTTTTTAATAATTCGATTGGAGACAAGTCGGTATTAACCGCTATACAACAGTTGTAAAAATCTTCCCCTACAAAACCTAAAGCAGGTGTTTGATAAGTCTTTGAAATTGAAACAACATCTCCTGTTTTTTTATCAATTAAGCTAATTGCTGATTGTATATGCTTTTTTTTATCTCCTACATTACTTCCAATTGACAACAAGACTCTAAACTTATTCATAAAGCCAAAATAAAGAAAAGAATTTATAATATCTTATCTTTATTGGAGTAGTATAATTCAATTTTTAAGAACTAAAAATGTCAGAATCAAAAAAAAAATTAGCTCATAAAATATACCTATATCTTGCTGCTTTATTTATCACTTCGTTGGTTGTTTCAAATTTGATTTTTCAAAAATTTTTTTATTGGTATCCGTTTGATATTTCTATTGGTGGCATTCGATTGTTTGAGCTGTCTGTAGGAATCTTACCTTATCCTATAACTTTCTTGGTAACAGATTTAATTTCAGAAATTTACGGAAAGAAGAAAGCAACTCAAGTTGTTATAGCTGGTATTTTTGCTTCATTTTTTTCATTACTCATAATACTAATTTCTGACAGTGTACCTGCATTATCTTCATCTCCTGTAGATAATGAGACTTTTTCTAAGGTATTTTCTTTATCTGGATTAGCTGTACTAGCTTCAATGTTAGCATATTTATTTGCTCAATTTATTGATATTAAGATTTATCATTTTTGGAAAAGTTTAACAAAAGGAAAAATGTTGTGGCTTAGAAATAATTTTTCAACTTTTAGCTCTCAAATAATTGATACAGTAACCGTAATATCTTTACTGTGTATATTTCAAGTATTAAACTGGGATAGTTTTTGGGGTTTAGTAATTTCTGGGATTATTTTTAAAATAATTATTGCGTTTTTAGACACTCCATTACTATATCTTTTTGTTTATCTATTTAGGAAAAAATTTGATTTAAAAATTGGTGAAGAAATTAAATTTTAGTCCATATCAATACTCACAACTACCCCTTCGTTAGACCTCACATTAAAAACTGTATCGTCGTCAAAAATTAAATATTGTCCTTTAATTCCAACTAGTTTTCCCGAAAAGCTATCTTGTTTAATAATATTTAAACTTTTAGGTTTTATAGGATGTCTTTTGACTGGATAATTTATTTCAAACTCTTTATATGATTGTTCTTTACACAAATTTAAAATCTCTTCGGGTAATAGTTTTAGTGAATTTATTCTTTCAGTTTCAAGATCAATTTTAGTAATGTCTGTTTTAAGCATTTCTCTCCAGTTGGTTTTATCTGAGTAGTGTTTTTTAAGTTCAACTTCAGTAATTCCTGCTAAATAACGATTTGGTAATTCTGCAATTTGCACTGCCTTAATAGCTCCTTGATCAATCCATCTAAAGGGAACTTGAGTTTTTCTTGTTACACCCACTTTAATTTCACTAGAAAAAGCTAAATAAACAATATGCGGTTTTAATTGTACTGACTTTTCATATTCTAAATTTCTTTCTTCAATATTTAAATGAGCTTTACTTAATTCAGGCTTCATTATCCATTGAGCTGTACTTGGAAGCTCAAAAAAACATTTTTTACAATATCCCTGCCTATAAATTTCTAAGTTAGATTGACAACTTAAACATTCGTATCCTTTAAACTTTAACTTTATTGTTTTATCAATTAATTGATTCATATGAATGAAGTCAGTATTAAAATTTAGAAAATAATCAACTTGGTTATTATTCTCTACCATCATTTTTGTTAAAACACCTTGGAACATATTAAAAAAATAAATTAAATTTATATAAATAAAGATAACACAAAAATGTCTTTTTCTTTTCTTAATACAGTAATGACTTGGGTTCTAAAAAAAAGAATTCACCAAATCGAACTGTTCATGAAATATCCATTAGAAGTTCAAGATGAAGTATTAACTACTTTATTAAAAAGTGCAGTAAATTCTGAATTTGGGAAAAAATATGATTTTAAGTCAATTAAGAATTATGAAGGATTTTCAAAGAAAGTCCCGATTACTAATTATGAAGATTTTTTTAAATTAATCAATAGATCTATTAAAGGAGAACAAAATATTTTTTGGAGCGATCCAATTAAATGGTATGCGCAATCTAGTGGAACTACAAATTCAGTTAGTAAATTCATTCCAGTAAGCAGTGAATGCCTTGAAAACTGTCATTTCAAAGCAGGTAAAGATGTCCTTTGTCTTTATATCAATAATAATGTCAATTCTAATTTATTTTCCGGAAAATCTCTAAGGCTTGGAGGAAGTAAAAAATTATATGAAAATAATAACCATTATTTTGGAGACTTATCAGCAATTCTAATTGATAACTTACCTATTTGGGCTGAAATGATTAGTACACCAAATAATGAGATTTCTCTTATGGAAAAGTGGGATGAGAAAATTGATGCTATTGTAAATAACACTTTAAATGAAAATGTCACAAGTTTAGCTGGTGTCCCCTCATGGATGCTAACACTCTTAAATAACATATTGATAAAAAGTAAAAAAACAAGTGTCAATGAGGTTTGGGAAAATCTAGAAGTATATTTCCATGGTGGTGTAAACTTTAATCCTTATCGAAATGAATTTAAAAAAATATTTTCTAGTGATGTGAAGTTTTATGAAACTTACAATGCATCAGAAGGGTTCTTTGCTATACAAGACAGAAATAATTCAACCGAATTATTGTTAATGCTTGATTATGGGATTTATTACGAGTTTATTGAAAGTAAATATTATGGAAAATTAAATCAAAAAATAATTAACCTTTCACAAGTCAAAAAAAATATAAATTACGTTATGGTTATTTCGACTAATTCTGGACTTTGGAGGTATGTTATTGGCGACACCATAAGGTTTAGTTCGATTTTTCCCTTTAGAATTAAAATTACTGGAAGAATTAAAAATTTTATTAATGCTTTTGGAGAAGAATTAATTATTGAAAATGCGGAAAATGCATTAGAGAAAACACTCATAGATCACAACTCCTCTATAGTGGAATATACTGCAGCACCATTTTTTATGGAAGAATCAGATTCTGGGCATCACGAATGGTTAATTGAATTTAAAAAAATTCCAAAAGATTTAACAAAATTCAATAATGATTTAGATGAAAATATTCAAAAAATAAACTCAGACTACAAATCAAAAAGATTTAAAAACATCACAATGTCAGAATTGGTTATTAAAGTTGCTCGAAAAGGTTTGTTTTATGATTGGCTTAAAAAAAAGAAAAAATTAGGAGGACAAAATAAAGTCCCCAGACTTTGTGATAACAGAGATTTAATCACAGAATTATTAGAACTAAATAACTAGGAAGCTGCTTTTAAAACATTTAAACTTGAGCTTGATAGTTTACTTATAATATAATTTTTGTCAATATGTAATTTTTTTCTTTTTGTACTAGGCATTTCAAACATAGCATCATTTAGAATCACTTCACATATAGACCTTAAGCCTCTAGCTCCTAATTTATATTCTAAAGCTTTTTCTACTATGTGATTAAGACCTTCATCAGTAAAGGAAAGTTTAATTCCATCAATTTCGAAAAGCTTTTGATATTGCTTAATTATAGCATTTTTTGGATCTGTTAAAATAGACCTTAAGGCTTTTTTATCTAAATTATTCATATAAGATAATACTGGCAACCTTCCTAGAATTTCAGGTATAAGCCCAAAATCTTTAAGATCTTTTGGAGAAATATATGTAAGTAAATTTTCTAAACTAATTTCTTTTTTAGATGCATTTTTGTATCCAACTACTTGCATGTTTAATCTTTTGGAAATTATTCTTTCAATCCCATCAAATGCACCTCCAGCTATAAATAATATATTTTGAGTATCCAGCTCTATAAATTTTTGATCAGGATGTTTTCTGCCTCCTTTTGGCGGAACATTTACTACTGCTCCTTCCAATAACTTTAATAATGCCTGTTGTACTCCTTCTCCTGAAACATCACGAGTAATAGATGGGTTATCACTTTTCCTAGCTATTTTATCAATTTCATCTATAAAAACTATACCTCTTTCAGCTTTAGCTTGGTCATAATCGGAAGCTTGTAAAAGTCTGGTTAAAATAGTTTCTACATCTTCTCCCACATACCCTGCTTCTGTTAAAACTGTCGCATCAACTATCGCTAATGGTACGTCAAGCATTTTTGCAATAGTTTTAGCAATTAAAGTTTTTCCTGTACCTGTTTGACCAACAATAAGAATATTACTTTTATCAATTTCTATATCATTTTTAGACTCTATTTGATTCAATCTTTTATAATGATTGTAAACAGCAACAGATAAGATTTTTTTAGTGTGGTCTTGACCAATAACATAATCGTCTAGAAAAAGTTTTATTTCTTTTGGTTTAGAAATCTTAAATTCTTCTTTAGATGGTTTACCATCATCTTTCTTAGATTCTTCTAAAATAATACCATAAGCCTGTTCAATACAACTATCACAAATATGGGCTTCTTGACCTGCAACAAGTAAATTGGTTTGGGCTTTACTTAATCCACAGAAAGAACAGATTAAATTTTTATCTGACATATTATTTTCTTTTTAAAACCTCATCAATCATACCATATTTTTTAGCTTCTTGAGCCTTCATCCAGTAATCTCTGTCACTATCACTATGAACTTTATCATATTTTTGACCCGAATGATTGGCAATTATATCATATAATTCCTTTTTTAATTTACCTATTTCTCTAGCAGTTATTTCAATATCTGAAGCTTGACCTTGCGCTCCTCCTAGAGGTTGGTGAATCATTACTCTTGAGTGAGTGAGTCCTGATCTTTTTCCTTTTTGACCAGCACACAATAAGACTGCTGCCATTGAAGCTGCAATACCTGTACATATTGTCGCGACTTCAGGGTTAATAAATTGCATCGTATCATAAATCCCCAATCCTGCATAAACAGAGCCGCCAGGTGAATTAATATATATCTGTATGTCTTTATCTTTATCTGTACTCTCTAAAAAAAGCAATTGCGCTTGAATAATATTAGCTATGGAGTCGTTAATCCCCGTTCCTAAAAAAATTATTCTATCCATCATCAGTCTTGAAAAGACATCCATTTGAGCTACATTAAGTTGTCTTTCTTCTATAATATAAGGAGTCATACTGCTGACTATTTTATCGTAGTAAAGGGAATTAATACCGTGATGTTTTATAGAATATTTTTTAAATTCTTTAGAGTAATCCATAGTTCTAGTTATTATATTATAAAAATAAAGTTAATTAATTTTTAGCATAGGCCATTTCAATGAACTTCTCATATGAAACTTTATTATTTTTAAATTTAAGGTTTGACTTAAATAACTTAATTAATTTTTGACTTAATAATTGATCTGAAATTCTTTTGACCTCTTCTTTGTTAGATAAAACTCTTTCAGAAATAGAATCTAATTCTTTATCGTCAGGATTATTTTGTCCATATTGTTTCATTTGAATTTTAATTAAATCTTTTGAAAAGTTTTTAATTTGCTCAAAATCAATTTTAATTTCATTTTCTTCAAGAATTTTCGCTTCAATTAACTGGTATCTCAAACCTTTTTCAGATTTTACATACTCCTCTTCCGCTTCTTTTTCAGACAATTTATTTTCTCCAGCTGTCATCATCCATTTTTTTAGAAAAGAAACAGGCAAATCAAACTTTGTGTTTTCTATTAAATAATCATTGATATCATTTAAAAGTTTTTGATCAGTTTGATTAACAAAATTAGCTTCAGCATCTGCCTTTAATTTATCTTTAAATTCAGTCACAGATTTAATTGCATCTTTTCCAAATAGTTTATCAAATAATTCTTGATCTAAATCAGCAGGCTGTCTTTCATTAATTTCCTTTAATAAAAATTTAACTTCGTTAATTTCGTCTTTGTTTTGATCATTTAATTTTAAATGAAATGATAAATCAGAATCTTCGTTAAAAAGTTTTTTGGTTTTTAAATCTATACTTTCTCCTATTTTTAAGTTTTTAAAAGCTTCTTTATTTGATTTTTCTTTTATGTTTTTTAATTGAAAAGTTGAAGGATTATTTACCTCTAACTCTTCATTAGTAAAAGTTCCTGTTATCTCTAGCCCATCTTCTATTGTATTTTTAGAAACTAACTTTCCATATTGATTTTGCATGTTTTTGATTTGATCGTCTATCATTTTCGAATCAACATCAACTTCAAAAGATGGAATAGCTTTTTTATTTTTAAAAGAAACTTCAAATTCAGGAGACAACCCAATTTCGAAATTGAATATCAAATTTTCAGAGCTCCAGTCCAAATCTGCTTGTTCCATTGGCATTGGATTTCCTAGTATCGCTATCTTCTCATCTTTTAAGAAATCATTTAAAGTTTTCTGCATAAGTTTATTAATCTCATCTACTTTCACAGAAAGACCGTACTGCTTTTTAATCAAACCTATTGGAGTGTGCCCTTTTCTAAAACCGGGGATGTTAGCTCTTTTCCTGTAATCAGTCAGAACTTTTTCTACATTTGAGTCATAATCTACTTTATCAATAGAAACTGATAAAATTGAATTAAGCTTGTCTATATCTTTTCTTGAAACTTTCATGATTTAATCTAAAAATTAGTGCGTAAAAATAGGTCTTTTTACAAAGGTGACCAACTTTTAGGATTTTAAAAAATTTAAAGTTTCTTCAACAAAATCTTTGAGATTTTCTGCATGTACCCAATGACCAGCATTAGAAATGTTTACCAATTTAGAATTCGGAAAATGTTTATGAATTTTTGAAATGTTTTTGTCATTTATATAATTTGATTTATCTCCTTTAACAAATAGGGTTTCTCCACAATAGGATAAATCGGATGGAAGAGCCTTTTCTATTTCACTTAAATTATTAAAAATAATATCTAAATTAATTTTGAATGCAAGTTCTAAATTATTTTTTCTAAATAAATTTTTTAACAAAAAGGATCTAAATGCTTTATCTGGTATCGACTTAGAAAGAGCATCATCTGCTTCTAGCCTTGAATTTATTTTACTGAAATCTAAGCTTTTTAAAGCTTTTAATATGTTTATATAATCATTTTTATAGTATACAGGAAGTATATCTACAATAATTAATTTTATAATATTTTCTTGGAACAAACTAGAGAACATCATAGCTGCTTTACCACCCATTGAGTGGCCTATTAATGAAAATTTACTAAGATTGTGGTGATCTACATAATGTTTTAAGTCACTTGCTAGAATTTCATAACTAAAGTTTTCATTGTGAAAACTGTCTCCGTGATTTCTTTGATCAATTAAGTGAACATTGAATCCATTTGTCGTCATTTTATTAGAGTAGGATTTCCAATTATCAGACATTCCCAAAAAGCCATGTAAAACAACCAAAACATGACTTCCTTCTCCGTATATTTTACTTTTTAACAGCACTATTTATTTTTTGTAAATATAAATTTATTACATTCTCAATGCCCAAATACAATGATTCACAAATGATAGCATGACCAATAGAAACTTCATCTAAAAAAGGAATTTCAGAAACAAAATGATTAATATTCTTAAGGTTTAAATCATGTCCAGCATTTACTCCCATATTTAATTTATTAGCTAAAATTGAAGCCTCAACGTATTTATTAATACCCTTAAAATTTCCATTTCCAAAATTCACAGCAAACGACTCAGTGTACAGTTCTATTCTGTCGGCTCCACATTCTTTAGCTCCCTCGATAAATTTAAGTTCAGGGTCAACAAAAATTGATGTTCTAATTCCTCTACTTTTAAAATCGGAAATAACTTCTTTTAAAAAATTTTGATTTTTAATGGTATCCCATCCTGAGTTTGAAGTAATGGCATCAACCTTATCAGGAACAAGAGTTACTTGATTAGGCTTAATTTTATTTACTAAGTCTATGAATTTATCAATAGGGTTCCCTTCAATATTAAATTCTTTTTTTATTACAGTTGGCAAACTAACGGCATCATTATAAGTTATATGTCTTTCGTCAGGTCTAGGATGAATAGTTATTCCATCTGCTCCAAAAGACTCAATATCTTTAGCCATTGAAATTAGATCCGGGTTATTTCCTCCTCGAGCATTTCTTAAAGTTGCAATTTTATTAATATTAACACTTAATTTAACCATATTACATTTTTTTCAAAAATACAGCTTTGGTCTAATTATATCTGTCATTTTTTAATTAATTTGCGATAGAATTTAACTTTCAATATGAAAATTGCTATTTACAGTCAAAGCTCTGAAAATCAAACTATAAAAGTTGTAAAAGAGCTGTTTAGTTTAGCAAAACCACATGACATAGAATTCTATATCGAAAATAGTTTTTATAAACTTTTAAATACAAAATTTATTTCTCAAGAAAAATTAAAAATCTTTTCTTCTTATAAAGATTTAAATAGTTCATTTGACTTAATGATTACCATTGGGGGAGACGGAACACTTTTAAGGTCAATCTCATTTGTTAGAGATTTAGAAATTCCAATAATTGGAATAAACACTGGGAGACTAGGTTTTCTTGCAACATTAAATCAAGATTTACTACATTCTGAATTAACTAAGATTGTGGCTGGTGAATATAAAATTGAAAATAGAACTTTATTAGAAGTTGAAGTTAAAGGAAATAAAACAATTAGTGAATTTGCAATTGCTTTAAATGAAGTAACTGTTGGAAGAAAAAACACTACTTCAATGATTAAAATTAAAACAAATTTAGATGGAGAGTATTTAAATTCCTATTGGGCTGACGGTTTAATCATTTCAACACCAACAGGGTCTACGGGCTACTCCCTTAGCTGCGGTGGGCCAATAATGAGTCCTTTAAGCCAGACTCTATCATTAACTCCCATAGCACCTCACAACCTAAACGCTAGACCATTAGTTATTTCTGACGAAACCAAAATTGAATTATCGGTATCTGGTAGAGAAAAATCTCATTTAGTTTCTCTAGATTCTAGAATAATTTCACTAGAAAATGAAACCTTAATAACTATCAAAAAAGCAAAGTTTAAAATTAACATTGCTTATTTAGAAGAAAACACCTTCTATAAAACATTGAGAAATAAATTGCTTTGGGGAGAAGATAAGAGAAATCTATAATTTTAATATCAAATAATTCATTTCAAATTTGAAACCTTTATATTTACGAATATGCTCAAGAAAGTATCGTGTTTAATTATAATTTTTACTTTTTTTAATTTATCTGCACAAGATAATGAGATTGGAATTTTTGCAGGAGGAACAAATTACATAGGAGATATTGGGCCGACTACTTATGTTAATCCTTTTGCATATGACGGTTCACGCTTGAAACTTCTAGAGACTATTGGCACAGAAACGACTTTTTATGCCCTTGGAATTTTATATCGCAAAAACTTTAACAATAGAATTGCAGCAAGAATTCATTTTAATCATGCTAATATTGGAAGTAAGGATAAATTACCTAAAAGTGCATCTTACAGAAAACTAAGAGATTTTGAATTTGTAAATACAATTCAAGAATTTGGAATTGGAATAGATTTTAATTTTTTTGAATTTGATCTTAAAGAAAATTCTTTTCAGATTACCCCTTATATTCATACTGGAATTTCTTACTTAAGGTTTAATTCTCTTCAATATCCTGATAAATCCAAAGTTGCTGTTAAATACGCCAAAGACAGTTCCTTTTCAATCCCTATTACATTAGGCTTTAAAGTCAAACCTATAGACAGTTTTGTTGTTGGGTTTGAAGTTACTGCTAATCATAGTTTTACTGACAATTTAGATGGTAGTAATCCTAATTTCAAAACCCCTAATCAAAATTCTCAAGGAACCTTTGGGACAAGTTTAAGTAAAGATTGGTATGTTTTTAGCGGATTTACATTAACTTATATATTTGGAAGTGAATCATGTTATTGCCCAAAATAAAGACTTAATGAAGGAAGAAATATTAAAATCCAAAATACCTAGTCATGTTGCAATAATAATGGACGGCAATGGCAGGTGGGCTAAAGGAAAAAACAAACAGAGGATTTTTGGTCATGAAAACGGAACTAGATCTGTAAAAGATTGTATTTCTGGCGCACTAGACCTAGGTGTTAAAAATTTAACACTTTATGTTTTTTCAACAGAAAATTGGCAAAGACCAAAATATGAAGTTAATGCGCTTATGCAGTTACTAGTTAGTTCGTTAGAAAAAGAATCGAAATCTTTGATTAAAAACAACATTAAATTATCTGCTATTGGAGATTTAGAGTCCTTAAAAACTATTACTAGAGAAAAACTCAATCAAGTTATTTCAAAAACTTCAGGGAACAGCAAACTCAATGTTAACCTAGCTATTAGCTATGGATCAAGGCAAGAATTAGTGAATGCCTTCAAGGCCATATCTAATAAAGTTAAAAATAACATAATTTCTGATGAAAACATTGATGAAAACATAATAAATGAGCATCTTTACACCCGAAATTTACCTAGCGTAGATCTCTTAATAAGGACTGGAGGAGAATTTAGAGTTAGTAACTTTTTACTTTGGCAAATTGCATATGCTGAGTTATTTTTTACTGATATTCTTTGGCCTGATTTTAGAAAAGAAGATTTTTTTAATGCAATAGTTGATTATCAAAACAGAGAAAGAAGATTTGGAAAAATTAGTGAACAAAAATAAATTAAGTACTTTTTTTAATAATACTTTAAAAAATTACACCCTATTAATATTTTTAATATTGAGCTTTGTTTCAAAAGCCCAAGACATTGAATTTAATAAGGGAAGTGAATATGTTATTGAAGAAATTTCAGTAACTGGGTTAAAAAATTTCAATGAACAAACCGTAATTACCTATACAGGCTTAAGACCTGGTCAGAAAATTAGAATTCCAGGTGAAGAAATAAGCACTATAATAAGTAAATTATGGAAGCTTGATCTTTTCAGTGATATAAACTTCTATCTTACTAAAATCGAAAACAATAAAGCAAGTATAGAAATTCAAATAGAAGAACTTCCTACCCTTTCTGAATTCACAATTACTGGATTAAAAAAATCTAAAATTGAAACTATAGTTAATGATATTGAACTAAAGAAAGGAAAAAAAATCACTGAAAACTTTATCAAAACCACAAAAAATTATATTATAAATAAGTATAAAAAAGTTGGTTTTTTAAACACAAAAGTCTCTATAGACATAAAGGCTGATAGTAGTGAAGTTAATTTCAGCAAAATGTTAATTCATGTAGATTTAGGAGACAGAGTTAAAATTGAAGAAATTAATTTTAATGGCAATGAAGTTGTAAGTGCTAAAAAATTAAAAAAGAAAATGAAAAATACCAAGAGTAAATTCTTGGGAAGATTTTGGAAAAAATCAAAATATATAGAAAAAGATTATAAAGAAGATTTAACATCAATTCTAGATTTCTATAAAGAAAAAGGATATCGTGATGCAAGAATTAAGATGGATTCTGTTATAATTAAGGATAATAATATTGTACTCGACATTGATATTGAAGAGGGAAATAAATACTTTTTTGGAAATATTTCGTTTTTAGGTAATACATTTTATTCTGATAATCAATTATCGAGAGCTTTAGGACTTTTTAAAGGAGATACTTATAACGGTGTACTATTAAAGAAAAGAATTGCTGATAACACAAAGCCAGACGGAGAGGACTTAACAAATTTATACCAGAACAATGGGTATCTATTTTCCAGTATTAATCCAGTAGAAGTTTCTGTTGAAAATGATACTATTAATTTTGAAATAAGAATTATTGAAGGAAAACCTGCTTATTTCAATAAAATTACTGTAGTTGGAAATACTAGGACCAATGATCATGTGATATACAGAGAATTAAGAACTAAACCCGGTAAACTATATAGTAAAGATAAGGTTGTTAGAACTGTTAGAGAACTTGGACAAATGGGATTTTTCGATCCTGAGCAGATTAGTCCAGATTTCAAAAATGTTGACCCTAACGCTGGGACTGTTGATATTGAATATGGTCTTGTTGAAAAGGGTGCCAGCCAAGTTGAACTTCAAGGTGGTTATGGTGGTGGTGGATTTATCGGAACTCTAGGACTTTCTTTTAATAACTTTTCTGCAAGAAATTTACGTAATAAAGCAGCTTATAAGCCAGTTCCTATGGGAGATGGTCAAAGTCTATCCTTGAGGTTTCAAGCAAATAGATTTTATAATACTTCTAGCTTTTCTTTTTCTGAACCTTGGCTTGGAGGAAGGCAACCAGTTTCATTTTCTGCATCTATTTCTAAAACAAAACAATTTAGATATGACTACCGTACTGGATTAGCTAATAAAAATCAATTTTTTGAAATTTCTGGAGCTACTATTGGGTTAGCAAAAAGACTAACAATCCCTGATGACTTTTTCACTTTACAACAATCTATTGGATATCAATATTATAATTTAAACAACTACTATACTGGTCTGTTTACTTTTGGAGATGGGAAATCTAATAACATAGCCTATACTATCGCATTATCAAGAGACAATACTTATACAAATCCTGTTTTTCCAATGGGAGGTTCTCAGTTTACTCTGAGTGGAAAATTTTCATTGCCTTATTCTTTATTTGGCGATATAGATTATGCCGATTTAGGAAATCAAGCAGCATATCAAGATGATGATGGAAATGCGGATCAATCAAAAATTGATCAGGAAAGATTTAAATGG
>CAJWFY010000028.1 GCA_913031655.1 uncultured Flavobacteriaceae bacterium | reverse complement strand
GCCCAACAGGCCCTCTTCATATTGGAGGTTTAAGAACCGCTTTATTTAACTACCTCTACGCTAAAAGTTTGGGTGGGGATTTTATCTTAAGAATAGAGGATACGGACAAAAAACGATATGTCAACAAAAGCGAACAGCACATTATTGACTCTCTAAAGTGGTGTGGGCTAACAATAGACGAAGGTCCTGAGAACAAAGGAAATTACGGACCCTATAGGCAAAGTGAAAGAAAAGAATTGTATGATTTAAAAATCCAAGAGCTTTTAAAAGGCGGTCACGCATATTATGCTTTTGACTCAAAAGAAGAATTAGATTTAAATAGAAAAACCCACGAAGAAAAAGGGAAAACCTTTATATATAATGCCCATAACAGGTTAAAATTAAAAAACTCTCTTTCATTAGAAAAAACAAAAGTTCAGCAAATGCTTGAGCAAAATCAAGATTTTGTTGTTAGATTTAAAACTCCTGAAAAAACCGAAATTGTGTGTGAAGACCTTTTAAGGGGAACTGTACGCGTTTCAAGTGAAACTCTAGACGATAAGGTGTTGTATAAAAGTGACGGTATGCCTACATATCACTTCGCTAATGTAGTGGATGATAATGCTATGAAAATCTCCCACGTTATAAGGGGAGAGGAGTGGCTTCCTTCCCTTCCTTTACACTGCCTGCTTTACGATGCTTTTGGCTGGAAAAAAAGACCTAAGTTTATTCACCTTCCATTAATATTAAAACCCACAGGCAAGGGTAAATTGTCAAAAAGGGATGGCGAACTTATTGGGTTTCCTGTTTTTCCTATAAAATGGGATTCAGAGAAGGGTGAGGTTTTGGGATACAAAGAATCGGGCTATTTACCAGCTGCTACTATTAATTTTTTGTCGTTACTGGGTTGGAATCCTGGAAATGAAAAAGAAATTTTTTCTCTTTCAGAACTAACCTCTTTGTTTTCAATAAAAGGCTTAAACAATTCAGGGTCAAGGTTTGATCCAGAAAAAAACGTTTGGTTTAACCACCAACACCTACAGCTAACTAGCGACAATTCTCTAGCTTTGTGTTTAGAAAAAGAGCTGATTGAAAAAGGGATTGATTCTAAAGGAAAAGATTTAAATAAAATAATACCCTTAATTAAACCAAGAATAAACTTTTTGTCTGACCTTGTAAGTGCTTCAAAGTTTTTTTTTAAAGATCCTGAGGTTTATAACGAAAAGTCTTTAAAAAAGTTTAATTCTGAAGAAAACCAGAAATTGTTAGAGGCTTTATCTGTTTTTTTTAAAACCATTGATCCTTTTGATTCTCAAGAAATAAAAAACTCGTTAGAGCTGTGCATTTCTCAAAACAAATGGTCTTTTGGAAAAGCCCTTGGATTATTGCGACTGGCAATGGTTGGTGAGCTCTCTGGTCCAGATTTATTTTCTATACTAGAGTTGTTGGGGAGAAAAACTTGCGAGACAAGAGTAGCCTGTTTGCTAAAGGTTTTAAAGTCCAAAAACACTCTTTAGAAAGGTAGTTTTATTATTTTTCACTATCTTTAATACACACCAATAAAACACTAAAAGCATGATTTTTTATATTCCTTTACTTGTCTTACTTTTCTTTCTGCTTGTTGTAGGAACATTTTTTGTAGTCAAACAACAAAGCGCAGCGCTTGTGGAGCGGTTTGGAAAGTTTTCAGGAACAAGACAATCTGGTTTACAGTTAAAAATTCCACTTATAGATAAGGTTGCGGGCAGGTTAAGTTTGAAAATTCAGCAATTAGATGTTGTAATTGAAACTAAAACAAAAGATGATGTTTTTGTAAAGCTAAAAGTGTCTGTTCAATACAAAGTTATTAAAGAAAAGGTTTATGAGGCTTTTTATAAGTTAGATTATCCACATGATCAAATCACGTCTTATGTGTTTGATGTGGTTAGGGCCGAGGTCCCTAAAATGAAGCTAGATGATGTTTTTGAAAGAAAAAATGACATAGCAAACGCCGTAAAGCTTGAGCTTAACGAAGCAATGCTTAATTACGGTTACGACATAATAAAGACCCTAGTAACCGATATAGACCCAGATCAGCAGGTTAAAGAGGCTATGAACAGGATTAACGCTTCAGAAAGAGAAAAGGTTGCTGCACAGTTTGAGGGAGATGCGCAAAGAATTTTAATAGTAGAAAGAGCCAAGGCTGAGGCAGAGAGCAAAAGGCTACAAGGAATGGGTATTGCGGATCAAAGAAGGGAAATTGCAAGAGGACTAGAAGAGTCTGTTGAGGTTTTAAACAAGGTTGGTATCAACTCTCAGGAAGCTTCTGCTTTAATCGTTGTAACGCAACATTATGATACCCTGCAGTCTATTGGAAGTGAAACAAACAGCAACTTAATCTTGCTTCCAAACTCACCTCAAGCAGGCTCAGAAATGCTAAATAATATGGTGGCTTCTTTTACGGCAAGTAATCAAATTGGAGAGGCTATGAAAAAAGCTGCAAACAAAAAAATTGAATAGATTAATTATTTTGCTTTTTAGACCAGTTATCTCTTAGGCCCACGGTTTTGTTAAAAATCAATTTATTAACTGTGCTTTCTTTGTCTGTAACAAAATACCCTTTTCTTTGAAACTGATACTTGTTTCCAGAAACAGCTGTTTTTAAGAACGGCTCCGCATATCCTTTTAATATGCGCATGGAGTCTTTATTAAGCATCCCTATAAGCTCTTCGTTTGTCTTTGCTGAGCCTGGAGAAGGCTCAACGAAAAGCCTGTCGTATTCTCTTATTTCAACCTCAAAAGCATCTTTTTTAGAGACCCAGTGAAGTGTTCCTTTAACCTTTCTTTGACTTTCTTCTGATCCACTTCCGCTTTTACTTTTAGGGTCATAAGTACATTGAACTTCTTTTATCGTTTGGTTGTCATTATAAACAACTTTGTTGGCTGAAATAATATAAGCCCCCTTAAGTCGCACCTCTTTCCCAATGGTAAGTCTAAAAAATTTATTGCCGGCTTCTTCTTTAAAGTCTTCTTTTTCAATAAAAACCTCCTTGCCAAACGGCATTTCCCTGCTTCCAAAGCTAGGGTCTTCTGGGTTGTTTTCAGCATTTAAAAGCTCTGTTGTGTTTTCAGGATAATTAGTGATCACTAACTTAATTGGATCTGAGACAACCATCACTCTTTGGGTCGTTTTGTTTAACTCTTCCCTTGCACAGTATTCTAAAAGAGAGGCTTCTATAATGTTTTCGCGCTTTGCAACTCCTGCGGCCTCTACAAATGCCACTAGTGCTTTAGGGGGATATCCTCTACGTCTTAGTCCTGAGATTGTTGGCATTCGTGGGTCGTCCCAACCAGAAACATGTCCACCCTCCACCAAAAGCATTAATTTTCTTTTTGAAGTAATTGTGTGACTTAAGTTTAGCCTGGCAAACTCTCTTTGTTTTGGTTTTGTTTTTTTTGGATCTGCTATTTGTTTTAAAAACCAATTGTATAGCTCTCGGTGAGGCTTAAACTCTAGTGTACACAAAGAGTGTGATATTTGTTCTATATAATCAGATTCTCCATGAGCCCAATCATACATGGGGTAAACAACCCAGCTAGATTTAGTTCTTGGATGTTCTTTTTTTAACACCCTGTAAAGAACGGGGTCTCTTAAAAGCATGTTGTTTGCGTTCATGCTTATTTTTGCCCTTAAAACATGCGTGCCTTCGCTGTGAACGCCTTGTTTCATTTCTTTAAAAAGCTTAAGGTTTTCTTCAATAGTGCGATCTCTAAAAGGACTATTTGAACCTGGGCTTGTAGGTGTTCCTTTTTGCACGGCTATTTCAGACGAGTTTTGAGAATCCACATAGGCTTTGTTGTTAGCTATTAAAAACTCCGCCCACAAGTATAGTTGTTCAAAATAATCAGAGGTGAACCTTTCTTCGGTCCAAGAAAATCCAAGCCAACTAATATCCTCTTTAATAGCGTCAATAAAAATTTGCTCTTCTTTTTCTGGATTTGTGTCATCAAACCTAAGTATTATGGGGGCATTAAACTGATTGGCTAAATTAAAATTAATACATATTGCTTTAACATGTCCTATGTGAAGGAAACCATTGGGTTCGGGTGGAAACCTAAATTTTATTTTAGATACAGGAAAGCCATTCGAAACATCTTCATCAATTATCTGTTCTATAAAGTGTTTGTTTTCGCTCAAAATAAAATGTTTGATTTTAAAAGGTAAAGTTAAATAAATCCTGCCTGATATTCTTTGTTTCTTATATCTTTGTTTTTATATTATGGTAGAAATTAAATTAAAAAACGTCCGTTTTTATTCATATCATGGGTGTTTAAAAGAGGAGGCTTTAATAGGAAGCGAATATCTGGTTAACCTAAGTGTAAAAACAGAACTCGGAAAAAGTCACTTAACAGATAATTTAGAAGATGCAGTTGATTATGTGTTTTTAAATAACGTTTTAAAAGAAGAAATGGGTGTTCCTAGAAAGCTTTTAGAGGGGGTTGTGAAAAAAATCTGCACACGTGTGTTGAATGAAGAAAAAAGAGTTTCTGAAGTAACGGTAAGTGTTAGCAAACTCTGTCCGCCTATTAATGGTGACGCCGAAAGTGTTTCTGTAAAAATAACAGAAAAAAGAGGAGAAAAAATTTAAAAAAATGTATTTTTGGGCTCGAAAAGGCACTGTGGCCGAGTGGCTAGGCAGAGCTCTGCAAAAGCTTCTACAGCGGTTCGAATCCGCTCGGTGCCTCTTTTTTTTATACGATCCCTTTTACAATTAAAAACACACCACAGATTAATATAAAAAAATTGACTCCCAGCTTAATCTTTTTTATAACACCTTTAGTCAGTCTAGACTTTAACTGCTGTGCTAAATAAATTTTACACAAGTCAACTAATAGGTAGGTTAAAAGAATCAATGAAAAAAATACAATAATTTTGTACTGTGACATTTCAAACTTAGGTCCAAAAACAATAATTACACCAACCCAAAAAAACAAAACAGAAAAGTTTATTATATTAAGTAAAAACCCTTTTATTGCTAGCGCGAAAAAATTTAAGTTTTCTTGTTTATCTGACTGAAACTTTGCTGTAGTGTCTTTTTCTGTCTTAATGTTTATTAAACTTATCCCAGCATAAAAAGATAATAAAACGCCTCCAAGCAAATACCACGCAGGATTTTCCTGAATAGAAGACAAAAGACTGTTGGTGCTTAAGTAGGCTATTGTAAAAAAAACAATATCCGAAATAGCTACCCCTAAGTCTACGAAAATAGCGGCCTTAATTCCTTTGGAAACACTTGTTTCTAAAACAGTAAAAAAAACAGGCCCGATAGTGAAGGATAGTAAAATTCCTATTGGAATTGCAGGAAAAAAATCACTCATTAATTTGTTTTTCTATTATATCTCCTCCAAAAGAAGAAGATTGAGTTAATGAGCTTGGTGAGCCATAAACATTAACAACTCCGCCAAAAGAAGCTGTTGCCTCAAAAACCTCTGTTCCAAAAGCGCTACAAACGCCCCCAAAGGATGTGTTTGCTTTAGTTTGGATACTTATTACTTTTGAAGCTTTTATTATACCCCCTGAAGATGCTTTTGCTTCGTGTGAGTTTGTTCTTCCCGTCAATTGTATAATCCCCCCTGAACTTGATGTGCTTCTAACTTTTTTTACCTTAATATGTGCATTTATTTGACCTCCAGTGGATGTTTTAAAATAAACTGTGGAGCTATCTATCGTGTCTTTTACAATTACTTTAGAGCCTTGCAGACTTTCAATCAAAAAAACAGGATCCTTGTGTTCTATATTAACAATCGTGTTTTCTCCTTTAAATTTTTTTAAAAACTCCATTTTTAACTTAACTGTTCCCGACCTGTTTAAAACAACGACGTTTTGTGCGTTTTCTCCCGATACTTTTAAAAAATTTCTATTCGATTTTTTTAAAACTAGATTTATACCGTCGTAAACCTTAACCTCGTTAAACTCCCCTAAAACTCTTTTTTCCTTTGTCTGGCTAAAAGAAAGCTGAAACACCAACATTAAGAAAAAAATCCTTTTCATTTGTTTTTTTATATAAAACTACAGTTTTTCTATTAGAGAAAAATCTATTTGTTTTTTGTCTTCGTTAGTTCCTATCACCTTAATTAACACCTCATCTCCAAGCCTGTACTCTTCTTTAGTTTTTCTTCCTAACAGTAAAAACTCTTTTTCGTTAAAAACAAAATAATCGTTTGGTATATCTTTAATTCTTATAAAACCCTCGCATTTACTTTTTTTAGTTTCTACAAAAATCCCTCGCTCCATTATGCCGGAAATAACCCCCACAAACTTTTTATTAATTTGTTTAGACATGTATTTTACTTGCATGTATTTTATAGATGTTCTTTCTGCTTTTGTAGCCACCTCTTCCCTTTTAGAGCAGTGCAGGCAATCTTCTTCAAGGTTTGTGTATTCTACTGTTTTATTTAATAAAATGTTTTCTAACATCCTGTGCACTATAACGTCGGGATACCTTCTTATAGGAGAAGTAAAGTGAGTGTATTTTTTAAAAGCCAACCCAAAGTGGCCTATATTATTAGACGAATATTTTGCTTTGCTCATACTCCTAATAACCAGGGTGTCTATTAAATTTTGTTCTGGCGTGTTGTTTACTTTCTTTAATAGTTCATTAATTTGATTATGTATATTATTCGTGTGTTTTAATTGTGGGTTATATCCTAGGTTTTTAACAACCCTTTCAAGTGTTGCTATTTTTTGATCGTCTGGATAATCGTGAACTCTATAAATTCCTTTTGCTTTTTTGTTTTTCTCAAAAACTTCAGCAACTTTTTTGTTTGCTAAAAGCATAAACTCTTCTACTAGTTTGTTTGCGTCTAGTGATTCTTTTAAGACTGTGTTTATCGGCTCTTTCTCTTTGTTTAAAACAAACTTCACTTCTTTTTTGTTAAAAGTTATAGAACCTTCTTTGCTTCTTTTCTTTCTTAAGTCATTCGCTATTTTGTTTAATATTTCTATAGAATCCTTTATGTTGTTTTCTAGTGTTTCTTCTTTTTTAGATAAAGAAATTTCTTTAGGAATAATGTTTGTTTTGTTTTCTATAATAAACTGTGCTTCTTCATAGGTTAACCTTTTATTTGAATTAATAACGGTTTTTCCAAACCACTCTTTTGTAATATTATAATTATTGTCAAAAGTGAAAATAGCTGAAAAAGTAAATTTTTCTTCATTTGGTCTTAATGAACAAAGCTTGTTTGAAAGCGATTCTGGTAACATAGGAACAACCCTGTCTACTAAATAAACTGACGTTGCTCTTTTAAAAGCTTCTTTGTCTAATAAGGTGTTTTTTCTTAAAAAAAAAGAAACATCTGCTATGTGAATTCCTATTTCAAACGATTTATTGTTGTTTGTTTTTACAGAAATGGCATCATCAAAATCTTTAGCATCTTCTGGATCTATAGTAAGGGTTGTAATATTCCTTAAATCTGTTCTGTTTTTTATTTCTTGTTTATTTTGTAGAGATTCTAATTTATAAGCCTCATTGTTAAGTTCTTCTGTAAACTCATATGGTAATTCGTATTCTTCTAAAATGGCGTGAATTTCATTGTCTACTAATCCTTTTTCTCCAATAATTTTAATTATTTTACCTTCGGGAAATTCTTTTTCCCACTTAATAAACTCAATTACTACTAAGTCATTTTCTTGCGCTTTTTCTATATTATTTATAAAAAAAATTATTTTTTCTCTTTGAGTGGAAACATTTACATAAGTTCTGTTTTCTTTTAAAACGATCGTACCTACAAAGTTTGTTTTTCTTCTTTCTAATATCTTTGTTATTTTGACTTCTCTGTTTGAAATTAATTCACACTCTATTAAATCTCCATCAAAAGCTTTATTTATATTTTTCTCAGAAATAAAAAAATCTTTTTCTACATTTTCTTGAACTAAATATCCTGATCCTTTTTTTGTTTTATCTAAAACACCTTTTACGGTTTTTTTGTTTTTTAATAATATATAACTCCCTGGGTTTATTTGAACTATTTTTTTTTCTCTTTCTAAAAAAATTAAACTTTTTTTAAGATCGTTTGTGTTTACGTTTCTTTTTAGTTTAAATAATATTTGTTTATAATTAAACTTCCTTTTATAATTGTTTTTGAAAACAGAAAGAATTTCATTATTTAATAAATTCTCTTCTTTTTTGTACATTCTTTTTTTTTACTAAGTTACTTTTATTTGAAATAAAGAAAGATTTAAAAACAATTAACAATCATTATATAATAAATAAAAATTTAATTAAATATTTTAACATTATAATAGTGTGTTAATATCATATATAAAAATAATTTTTTCAAATAACAAAAAGAGTAGTTAACATATAACAAACAAATACAACAACATAAAAAGCTTAAAAACAGCTAATAAAAAAGTTATAAACACTATGTTTATTAATTAAATGTTAATTATTTTAAAAAAAAAAACTGTTAATAATTAAAAACAATTTGTTGAGAATGTAATAACAAATAATAACAAAAGAACTTTATTTTTAAAAAAAGGAATAAATCAACAAGTTATCATTTACAACTAACAACTTTTCAACCATAAATTAACACAATGAAAATAGCAATAGGCAACGACCACGCGGGAACAGAATATAAAAATGCAATAGAAAATTATTTAATTAAAAAAAAAATTAAAGTAATTAATAACGGAACCAATGGAGAAAAAAGCGTAGACTATGCCGACTACATTCATCCTGTAGCAAAACAAGTAGAGTCTAAAGAAGCTGATTTAGGTATTATTATTTGTGGAAGTGGAAACGGAGCAAACATGACGGCAAACAAACATCAAAAAATCAGGTCTGCTCTTTGTTGGAGCAAAGAAATAGCAGAACTGGCACGATCTCACAATGATGCAAATATTTTAAGTATTCCCTCAAGGTTTGTGTCTTTAAAAGAATCTTTAGAAATGGTAGAGGTTTTTTTAAACACAGAATTTGAAGGAGGAAGACACGCTAAGAGAATAGACAAAATCCCAAAGACTTAACCCTTTAAATCAATTATTTTAAATGGAAAACGTTAGTTGGAAACACAGAAAATGGGATGATCTAGAAAAAAATGATCTTCACGAAATACTTATGCTTCGCTCGAAAGTTTTTGTTGTAGAGCAAAATTGTGTTTATCAAGACATTGATAATAAAGACCCTGAAGCAATACACCTTTATGGAAAATTAAACAATAAAATAATTTCTTACTCTAGAATATTCAACGAAGGGGTTTTTTATAAAGAAATTTCTTTTGGAAGGGCTTTGGTAAGCAAGAGCAAAAGAGGAAAAGGAATAGGCGACTTGTTGGTAAAAAAAAGTTTAGAAATAATAAAAGAAAACTGGCCTAACAAAAAAGTGAAAATTTCTGCCCAAGCACATTTAAAAAGTTTTTATAAAAAACACGGATTTGTTGAAAAAGGAGAAGAGTACCTAGAAGATGGAATCCCTCATATATCAATGGAGTGTTTTGCTTAATGCTTTTTTTAAAAAGGAGGAGAGAACATCACTTTCACAAACAGAGCTTTTAGTGTAAACAACAAACATTTTCCCAAACGAATTAACAAAAAATGATTCGGGAAGCAAGCGAAACTGCTCTTTAAGCCGCCTTTTTATAAGATTTCTTTTTACAGCTAAAGGGATAAGTTTTTTTGGAACAGAAAAGCCAACTTTTAGAGAAGAGCCAGACGGCTCAGACAAAAAAAATATTCTAAGGGGCCCAGATGAAAAAGAGAGGCCTTTTTTAAAAACAAGGGAAATATCCTCTTTGTTTTTTAAAATAGAGGATTTGTTTAAAACGAACACTTTAAAAAGAAATAGAGTTGTTGGTTAAGTCTATATCAGCCAACAAACCCGAGGGATCTATTAAAACAGAAGTAACAGAGACGTCTGAACTAATTTTAAAACGATATAAAGGGTTTGCCCATCCCCACAAAGGAAGAATAGTGGTTTTAGCATCTAGCCCCTTTTTTATTCCTCTCATTAAATCTAAAGGAATATAATAAAGCTTCTTGTCTCCGTTTTCAAAAGAAACCTCAATCTCTAAAGGCATAGGAATAAGGCCCATCCTTTTTATAACAACCTCTTGGTTGACAAAATCAACAGAATAGTCAATTGTGTTTACCGTTCTAGTCCAATCATTTAAATACCACTCCAGTTCTAGGCCGGAGACCTTTTCTGCAACCCTTTTAAAGTCGTTTGGGGTGGGGTGTTTAAACAAAAATTCTTTATAATATCTTTTTATTGTTTTGTCTAAAGCAGGCTCTCCAATTAAATACCCTAGCTGAGCTAAAAAAACAGCGCCCTTACTGTAAGCAGAAACACTATAAGCAACATTAAAGTTATATCGGTCAGAATGAGTTGTTTGAGGCTGCTCCATGCCGGAGCTTGCTAAACGCCTATAGCTTTGGTAAGACCTTAAAAAAGGATTTTCTTTTCCTTTGTTTAAAACAATGTTTTCTGCTAAAGCATCAACATAACTCGTGAATCCTTCGTCCATCCAAGGGTGTTTGGCCTCGTTGTTGGCCAAAGCGTGCTGAAACCAAGCATGTCCCATTTCGTGAGCCGTAGTTCCAAACAAGCTTCCGTAATTTTCTCCACCAGTAATTAAAGTACACATTGCGTACTCCATTCCTCCATCCCCACCTTGAATTATAGAATATTGCTTCCAAGGATACGGACCTATTTTTTTATTAAAAAAAGCCATTAAATCGACACTGTGTTGCTGAAGTTTTTTCCAGTTTTCCGTATGTGTTTTGTATAAGAAATGAAGGACAACACCATTTGGCGCCTCCATAGTATCGTGAATAAAATCAGGATCAGCAGCCCAAGCAAAGTCATGTACATTGGGAGCGTAAAAAACCCAAGTTAGCTTATCGGAATCTGGTCTTTTAATCGTTTTTTCTTTGTTTTCATAGCCATGCCCAATTTCTTGTGAGTTTTGAAGGTATCCAGTTCCTCCAACCACATAGTTTTTGTCTATTGATAGTGAAACTGTATAATCACCCCAAACCCCATGAAACTCTCTTCCTATATAAGGGTTGGCGTGCCAGCCCTCAAAATCATATTCAGCTAGTTTTGGATACCACTGGGTCATAGATAAAGCAACACCATCTTTGTTATTCCTTCCAGACCTTCGTATTTGCTTAGGAACACGACCTTTAAAAGACATTTGTAGTTTAGTTCTTTTGCCAGGAAGTAAAGGCTTTTTTAACACAGCAAAAAGAATAGTTTCTTGTTCTGAAAACTCTAAAGGATTTCCATTTTGAGAAAGGTTAATAACGGTCATTTCACCAAACTCACTCTCTTTCAATAAACTAATACGGTCTTTAACCCTTCTGTCGGGGTCCGCAATATTTAAAGACCTAACGTCCATTTGACTACCAGGCTTAAAGGCATTAAAAAACAAATGATAATAAACCCTTTGTATTGTGTCGGGCGAGTTGTTGGTATAAAGGATTTCTTGGGTTCCACTATACTCAAAGGTTTCTACGTTAATATCAACATCCATAGTGTACTCTACTTTTTGTTGCCAGCTTTCTTGAGAAACAGAACAAAAAGAAATAAAAAGAAATAAAAAAAAGGTAAATAGGTTTTTCATAATAATAAATTTAAGAAAAGAGTTCGTTAAAATTGTAAACCTTATTTAAACGAACACCTTTTTCGGTGTTTTTTAAAGTAATAACTTCATTATGCGCATCGTGCTCCATAAAAAGATAATAATTATTGTCAGCAGCTTCTTTTAAAAAATTTTCTTTTTCGTTCATAGACAATAAAGGCCTTGTGTCATACCCCATTATGTAAGGAACAGGAATGTGACCTACAGTAGGAACCAAGTCTGCGGCAAAAACAAGCTCCTTTCCTTGGTATAAAACCTTGGGGATCATCTGCTTTTCAGTATGGCCATCAACAAACAATACATCAAAACCCAAACCCTCCTTGTGCTTAAAGCCTTCAAGGTGGCTAGAGACGAACTTTAGGCGACCAGAAGATGAAATAGGCAAAAGGTTTTCTTTTAAAAAAGAAGATTTTTCTCTTGAGTTTGGGTTTGTGGCCCAATCCCAATGTCGCTCATTGCTCCAGTAGTGTGCGTTTTTAAACAAAGGCTGCAAGAGTGTTTTGCTGTTATCCCAGATAACCCCCCCTCCACAATGATCGAAATGTAAATGAGTAAAGAAAACATCCGTAATTTCATCACAAGAAAATCCAGCGTTGTTGATGGATTTTTTCAAGTCAAAACCTCCCCATTTGTAATAAAATTTAAAGAATTTTTCAGACTGCTTATCTCCCATGCCCACATCAATTAAAACAAGGCGGTCAGACGTTTCTATCAACATACAGCGAGAACCCATTTCAATCATATTATTTGAGTCTGCAGGATTAGTCTTTTCCCACAAAACCTTTGGCACTACCCCAAACATAGCTCCGCCATCTAGTTTAAAATTGCCAGCTTCTATTGGGTGTATTTTCATTTTAGCAATTAGTTTTTCATAGTAAGCCTTAAAACAGAACAGGCAGAATTTTCAGTAAACTTGTCTCTCCCAGCCCCCAACAAAACACTAATCCAACTGTCTTTTTCTGGGGCCCCTAAAATTAGTAAGTCATAATCCGAAGACAAAGTGGAGATTGAGTCAAGAGGGTCTTCACTTTGAAGAATTTTTAAATCATTAGGAACTTTTAGCGCAGATAAGAGCTGTGTGGATTTGTCTTCCATTTTTTTTGCTGCTTTTTTAGAAAAAGAAGGAGTTACAATATGCAAAAGAGTTAAAGAGGCTCCGTAAAAAGCGCAAACTCTTTCAGCAACTGCAAGAAAGTTCTTGTCTTTTCTTCCTGGTCGAAGAGCAATTAACACTTTACCGATGTTTTTAATGCCATTGTCTTTAAACAACGCAAAGTTAGAATCCACATGAGTTAAGAGCCAGCCAATAGGGTTTCTAATCAAAAGCCCGCTGTGAGCTTTTCCATTCC
The DNA here is from genome assembly GCA_913031655.1 of uncultured Flavobacteriaceae bacterium. Lineage (GTDB taxonomy): Bacteria > Bacteroidota > Bacteroidia > Flavobacteriales > Flavobacteriaceae > MAG-121220-bin8. Next base: position 666 of record CAJWFY010000028.1, on the reverse strand, counting down.
AACCCATAACCAGCCAATCACAATTAGTTTGGCCACTTAGCTGAGCAACTGTGTTAGACACCTCATGAGTTACTACAGATTCGAAATCTATACTCAAACCCTGTGACGAAGAGAGCCTTTTAAGTCTTCGGGCAATTGAAACGATCTTAGGGGTGTCTTGTTTAAGAGCGTCTAAAAAAGTTTGATTAGGGACTTCGGTAATATTAACCACCTGAACAGAATCCCGAGGGTTAATTGCTGAGGCTATTTCAGTAAGCATTTCAGCAGAATTTTCATTGCCAAGCAAAGGAACTACAGCACCTGCTTTTGAAGCAAGTTTGCCGTCAAGGTTTTTAGAAATAGATCGACCTTCTTTTTTTAACAACTTTCGGTTTTTTTTATAGAATAAAAAAAGAGCAGGCCTGTGTCCGTAATTTCTTAAAACTCCAGTCCTAGTGGCGTCTTTTCCAATAGTTAAATAGATTAAAACACCAACAACAGAAATGGCTAGAATTGCAAAAAAAGGCATCCAACCAAGAAAAACAAGAAGTACAAAGCCGCTGAATATTCCAAAAAGCTGAAGAAAAGGATATAAAGGAGATTTATAAGAGGGGTTATACCACTGAGCAGAAGTTTCGCGCAAAATAATAACACAAAAATTAACTGAAATAAACATCATAACCTTAA
>CAJWFY010000027.1 GCA_913031655.1 uncultured Flavobacteriaceae bacterium | reverse complement strand
ACAGACAAGTTGGAGGGGAATAAATTATAGGGGATAATTTTATTATCAGAAATTTTGTCATATTCTTTATATTCTATACCATCTTCAACTAACCTATATTCATTTATTAAAATTTCTTGGTCAGGTGATTTGTTTCCAAAAAAGAAAAGATTTAGTAAAGACTGATCATGATCATTTTTCACAGGAACTGAAATTATATTCACTTTAAAACCTGGAGATTTAGAATGAATACCTAAATGCATTTGATTTGAATACTCAGAACTATCAGAAATAAGTGAATACGAAAATATCGAAATTAAAAAACACAAGAATATTAAAAAAAAAGAGAGAAGTACGCCAAAATGATTATAAATAAAACTAACTTTTTTGGTAAACATTAATCAATTTTAGCAAGTATTTTTTTTACTTCAATGTTTTTTAATTTCAAACTTGAAAGTACATTTATGCTTTCATTTAAATAAAAATCTGAATTCAAGCTAGAGTGCCATTTTTTTCTTCTATCTAATAATTCATTTGAACTTTGTAAAGATTCTTTTTCACTAGCTAATAATTCAAACATTAAATCGTTTTTATAATCTTTTATTTTATCAAACTTAGAGATATAGTTCTTATCAATATTTTGTGTTTTTTTGAATGAATTATAGTTTAATGAAAAAGATTTTAAATCTCGTTTTGCAGAGATCCACTTAGCGTTTTCGTTGATTAAAGAAGCTAATGGGTTTTCATTGATTCTGTTTTTACTATTGCTAACCACATCCTTAAAGTTGAAATAACCATCCCATAAATCATAAGGAGCTGGATCAATTTTATCCCAACTGAGTGGATTTTTTTCATCACTTTCTCCAATTTCTAAAAACGAATAGCTATTTGGAATTATAATGTCACTTTTAACTCCTTCAATTTGAACGGAGCCCCCACTAATTCTATAAAATTTATCAGTTGTAATTTTTAATGCTCCAAGATCAAATTGACTATTTGATAAAAATCTATTTAAATCAACTATATTTTGAACTGTTCCCTTTCCAAAACTCTGAGTACTACCAATTATTATAGCTCTTCCATAGTCTTGAAGAGCTGCAGCTAAAATTTCAGATGCTGAAGCTGACATTTGATTAACTAAAACAACTAAAGGACCATCCCAAACTAAAGATGGATCTTTATCAAAAAGTATTTGTTTTTTATTTCCTGTTGACTTAACCTGAACTATAGGACCTTTTTCAATAAACAAACCAGTCATTTCCACAACTGTTTGCAAAGCTCCTCCTCCATTATTTCTTAAATCAAGAACTAAGCCTTCTATTCCTTCTTTTTTAAGTTTTAAAATTTCTTTTTTCACATCGGCTGCACAATTTTTTTCTTTGTAATTGTCAAAATCAACATAAAATTTAGGTAAACTAATTAATCCAAAAGTTTTATTGTCTTTTTTAATTACAGTTGATTTTGCATATGTTTCTTCAAGCAACACTTCATCTCTTATTATAGGAACAATTTTAATTTCACCATCGAGTTTTTTTCTTAGAGTCAATCTGACTTCAGTTCCTTTTGGTCCTTTAATCAATTTAATTGCGTCTTCTAATCTCATTCCTATTACATCTACCGGAGTTTGATTTGCTTGTCCTACCTTGATAATTTCATCACCAATCTGAATTTTTTTATCTCTCCAAACTGGACCTCCTAAAATAATATCTACAATCTCAATTCCTCCATCTTTTTTTGACAATCGAGCACCAATTCCATCAAATTTACCAGAAATACTCATATCAAATCGGTCCTTAGCTTCAGGTTGGAAATAGTATGTATGAGGGTCAAATTGAGTTACAAAAGAATTTATATAAGTAGAAAACCAATCTTTTTTCTCTAAATCGTTCATTAAATCAAAAACCTGATTAATGTTCTTCTTAACTAAATCGGTAGATTCTTTTAGAAGCTCCGAGTTAGATTTAAGTTTTAATTCTTTATTATTTTTGAAACTTAGTTTTTGCTCTGAAATTTTAATGTCATAAATATCTAATGCTGTATACTTAAGTTGTTTTCTCCATCTATCTATTCTTTCTTTATTGTTCTTTGGATAAGAAATGTTTTTAAAATCAACATTTATATCTTCATTTAATTCAAAATTAAAAGGTTTTGTAAACAGGGTTGGAATAAAAGTTTCCACCTCATTCATTCTTTGAATAAGTCTTTCAAATGTGAGACTGAAAAAAGTTAAATCGTAACTTAACCATTGGTCATCCAGCTTTAGTTTATATTTTTTAAATTCCTTTATGTCGGAATTCAAAAAATATTTTTTCTGCGAATCAATTAAATCTAAATATGAATTGAATATTTTTTCAGATAATTCATCATTTACATCCTTAGACTGATAATGTCCTTTATCTAAAACATATTTTACAATCTCAATTAATAATTTATCTTTATTTGGATCGTCAAACTTTACATCCCCTAAATTCCAACTTATGAGAAACAATGAAATTCCTACAAATACTATAACTAGTTTTTTCTTCATAATCTTAAATTAAAACTTTAGTTATTACATTTCAATAACCATGCTAAAGATTATTTAATATACTAATTATTGTAAAGCTGATAAAAATATAATTGAATTTATTTTAAAATAAAAAACCCTTACATAATTGTAAGGGTTTTTTTGTGCGGGTGAAGGGACTCGAACCCCCAAGCCGCGAAGCACTAGATCCTAAGTCTAGCGTGTCTACCAATTTCACCACACCCGCAAAAGGGAAGCAAATATAAGCAAGATTGTATAAAAAATCACTATTGATTTAACTATGTTAAAAAAGCATATTTAATTACATTTGTATAAAATATTTAAATTGGAGAATTTCAAAAATTATATCGAAAAAAATAAAAATCGCTTTCTAAGTGAATTGTTTGAATTATTAAGAATCCCATCTATTAGTGCCAATTCAGATCATGATTCAGACACAAGATTAACTGCTGATTTAATTAATAAACACCTCAAAAAATTAGGTCTAGATAATTGTGAGATATGCGAGACTGAAGGTCATCCTATTGTTTATGGAGAGAAAATCATAAACCAAGATCTACCCACTATTTTAGTATATGGTCATTACGATGTTCAACCTGTCGATCCAATAGAACTATGGAACCAGGACCCTTTTCAACCTTACATAAAAAAAACTGAAATACATCCTGAGGGAGCTATTTTTGCAAGGGGTGCTTGTGATGATAAAGGACAGATGTTTATGCACATAAAAGCTCTAGAGGTTATGCTGGAAAATGGCGACTTGCCTTGTAATGTTAAGTTCATGATTGAAGGTGAAGAGGAAGTTGGCAGTGATAACCTTGAACTATTTGTTAAGAATAATAAGGAAAAACTTTCTAATGATATTATTTTAGTTTCTGATACGGGAATGATTAGCAAGACTATTCCTTCTATAACTACTGGCTTAAGAGGGATTTCATATATGGAAGTTGAATTAACTGGTCCAAATAGAGATTTACATTCTGGGCACTATGGAGGGACAGTAGCAAATCCGATTAATATTTTATCTCAAATGATAACATCTCTTCATGATTCTAATAATAAAATTACTATTCCAGGTTTTTACGATAATGTAACTGAACCATCTGAAGAAGAAAGAAAAGAAATGGCTTCAATTCCATTTAATATTGATGAATTTAAAAATTCCATTGGACTTGATTCTGAATATGGAGAGTTAGGTTATACTACCATAGAAAGGCAGTCTGTTAGACCTGCTTTGGATGTAAATGGAATATGGGGAGGCTATACAGAAGAGGGAGCTAAGACTGTTCTTCCAGGAAAAGCAAGTGCTAAAATTTCTATGAGATTAGTCCCAGGACAAAACTGGAAAGAGATTAATAAACTTTTTACAAAACACATTAAGGACATTACTCCAAATACAGTTAGTGTTAAGGTGATAGAACATCACGGAGGACAACCCTACGTTGCTCCTACTAATACAATAGCATATAAAGCAGCAAGTAATGCGTATGAAGACGTTTTTGACTTAAAACCTATCCCTACAAGAGACGGAGGGAGTATCCCTATCATTGCTTTATTTGAAAAGGAATTAGAAAGTAAAACTATTTTAATGGGCTTTGGATTAGATAGTGATGCTATTCATTCTCCAAACGAACATTATGGAGTTTCTAATTTTCTGTTAGGAATTGAAACAATTTCTAATTTTTATCATCATTTCACTAAGTTATCTAATGATTAACCAGAAATAATTCTGAAGCAATTCCGTCAGATAAAAACTTTCCTTGGATAGTAGTTTTCACTACATCTTCATTTACTATTAAATGATTAGAAATTATAAATTTTTCTGATTTTTTTTTAAAATGGTTTTCATAATTAATACCAAAATTTTCTTTTAAATAATTTAAAGAAACTCCCCAAATTGTTCTTAATCCAGTCATTATATATTCATTATATTGATCTATTTCAGTTAGATTTTCTTTTTCTAAAAACATTTGATTGTTTTTTATAGCCTTAACATATAAATTATTATTAGAGACATTCCAACTTCTAGAAATTCCATCAAAGCTGTGAGCAGAAGGTCCAATTCCTATATATTTTTTTTTAAGCCAATAAGCTGTATTGTTTTTTGAGAAATACCCTTTCTTAGCAAAGCTTGACAACTCGTAATTCACGTATTGTTTATCTAACATTTTGTTAAACATAAAATCATACTGCTCAAATACTTGATCTTCGTCTAGTGGCTTGATAATTCCTTTTTTAACATATTTATCAAGAGCAGTGTTTGGCTCCACAGTTAATGCATAAGCTGAAATATGATTGAGATCCCAACCTAAAGCTAAATTCAAATTATACTCCCAGCTTTTTAAATCACTATCGGGCATTCCATATATTAAATCAATGGAAATATTATCAAAATATTTTATGGCATTATCTATACACTTTTTAGAATCTATAGAATTATGTGATCTATTCATCAACTTAAGATCTTTGTCAATAAAAGATTGGACTCCGATACTTAGCCTATTCACTAAACTATTTGACAATTCTTTTAATTTTAGTTCGTTTAAATCGTCAGGGTTAGCTTCTAAAGTAATTTCTGGATTTAATGAAATGTTAAAATTTTTAAAAACTGATTTAATTAATTTATTTATTTCAGATGTTTCTAAAAAAGATGGTGTTCCGCCTCCAAAGTATATGGTTTCAATTAAGTCATCATAGCCTATCGATTTAATTTGAATTTCTTTTAGCATAGATTCAACTACACTTTCTTTATTTTTAAAAGAAGTTGAGAAATGAAAATTACAATAATGACAAGCTTGCTTACAAAATGGTATATGAATATATATTCCAGCCAATGATATGTTATTTTAATCTTTTAGGGTTGTTTTTAACAAAAGAATCCCATCCACTATATTTACCCTGAGTTATTGTGTTGTTTGAATTATAAAAATGACATACAGCAGCAGCTAAACCATCTGTTGAATCTAAATTTTTAGGTAGTTCTTTTAATCCTAATAGACTTTGTAGCATTTTTGCAACTTGCTCTTTAGAAGAATTACCATTACCCGTTATAGCCATTTTTATTTTTTTAGGTGAATACTCAGTAATAGAAACTTCTCTAGAAAGACCAGCCGCCATTGCAACTCCCTGAGCTCGACCAAGCTTTAACATAGATTGAACATTTTTACCAAAAAATGGAGCTTCTATTGCGATTTCATCAGGATGAAATTCATCAATTAAATTTATAGTTCTTTCAAAGATATGTTTCAATCTTAAGTAATGATCATCATATTTATTAAGTTTCAGCTCATTTAGCTGTAAAAACTTCATTTTTTTGTCCACTACTTTAATGAGGCCAAACCCCATAATTGTGGTTCCAGGATCTATTCCTAAAATTATTTTTTCTTTTTGTGAATTCAAAATACTAAATGTATTAGTCTGATTTTATAATTAAAGGTAATTCAAATTTCGAACTTACTTGTATCCCTATATTTGTTTTAGTAGCAGGTAATATTAGAGGTAATTTGGTGATAGCATTTCTAATAATTGTGTCAATTAATGGGATTTCCATTTTAACTTTTAAATTATCAGATATGTTTATTAAAGAAATTTTTCCGTTTTTTTTAATTAATATTGAAACAAATAAAGTATCGTTAAGTTTTTTATTAACTCTTATTTTATTGAAATTTAAATTAGCTGAAATTAATGTTATTAATTTATTTTTAAAACAACTTATTCTTTGAATGTCACTGTTAATTTCGTCACATAACTTCATAGAGGGAGGCTCGTCAGTTTTAGACCATAGAATAGATGGGGTTATAATATCTGAACTTTTAGTAGTATAATTATTACATCCAAAGATTAAAAATATTAAAAGGAAAATTTTTATTATTTTCATCGTCGTGTAAATTACAAAAAAAGTAGATTATATATTTTAGTTAATCAAAAATATTATGGACCAATTACTAGTTATATTAGGCTTAATTTTATGTATAGTAGGACTTATAGGAAGTTTTATTCCAATAATACCTGGTCCTATTACAAGTTGGTTGGGTTTGTTAAGTATAAGTTTCACGTCTTACGTGGAACTAAATTATTCATTTCTATTAATAAGTTTTATAATAGCTGCATTAGTATTTCTTATAGATATAATAATTCCAATTCTTGGTTTGAAAAAATTTGGGGGAACTAAAAAAGGGATGATTGGAGCTACAATAGGCCTGCTATTAGGCTTATTCATAGTTGGCCCGTTTGGAATACTAATAGGGCCCTTTATTGGTGCCCTGTCAGCAGAAATGTTAGGGAATTTAAAGTTTGGAGAAGCAATAAAAGCCTCGGTTGGAACATTAATAGGATTCATTGTTGGAATTACAATGAAATTTTCAATATCACTTGTTTATTTTATTTTTTTCTTAATTGAAGTAAAAAATATTTTCTCAACTTAAATGATCCTTTTTTTTAGTAGTATAAAGAACGATTATCTTCAATATCTGCTTTTTCCTTTATTGCTTGATAAACTGAATTATTAAGATTTGGTCTAGAAGAATTAAGCAATTGATTCTGATAAGAAATTATAAAGTTTAATTTATTAGACTTATAGTTTTCATTGTCAGAGACTGTATTCTTTTTTAGTACTTTAATTTTATAAACACCATTTTCCCCAATAATAAAATCAGAAACTTGATTAACATCTAAACCAAAAGCATGACCCACTAACAAAGGTTCTCTTCCTGACCCACTTATTGTAGCGTTTTTTTGATTAAGAGCTAAAGCTTTTTTAATTTCCAAATTATTATTCTTCGCTAAATCTTCAAGGGAAAGTTTATTATCATTTTGCTTAATAATTAAATTTGCTTTTTTGGAATTAAGAACCTTAGGTAGAGCTCTTAAGGAGGCATTTGCAACTGATGATAGACCGTCATTTGTTATGTCAGTTACTTGAGCAATAACATACCCTCCATTTGATAAATCAAAACGTTTATAATCATTTAATTTAATTTCGTTTGAAAATAACCATTGAACTACTCTTCTTTGGCTTGATAAACCAGGTAAAATATCATCTAAAACTTTAATTCCATTAATTGGCTTAACTACATAATCATTTTCAACCGCTAGAGCATTTAGGTTTAGTGTTTTAGATAAATTAATCTCAAACTTAGTAGCAAGATTAAATACTCTATCACTTGTATCATCAGATGGTATATTTTTTTGAGATATTGAAGCTAACAATACAACATCTTCTTTAGCTACAACTTTAATTACGTGATATCCAAAATCAGTCTCAACTACGCCAATGCTTCCTACTCTTTTAGAAAAAACAAAATCATTAAAAGGCTTAGTCATTACACCTTCTTGAAAAAATCCTAAATCTCCGCCACTAGATTTTGAAGGTCCATCAGAAAACTCAAAAGCAAGTTCAGTAAAAGTATCTGGTTTTCTCTTAGCTAATCTTAAAATTCTACTAGCCTCTTTTTTTGCATCTACTTTAGATCTTAAAACTTGTGCATTTGCATTTTGAGATCCTTTGTAAGAAACTAGAATATGGCTAGCTCTTACTGATCCATTTTTTTTCTTGTCAAGCATTCGAGAAATTTTAAAATATTCTCCGTCTAAATATGGTCCATAAGTTTTATTATCGTCTAGATTAAATAATAAATTAGCATGATTGGAAGCAAGTGAGCCTTTTGGAAGGTAAATTGAATCAAATTTAATTTCAGAATTACTATTAACAAATTCAGATATATTTTTTGCAGTTAGTAAACTAGGAATTGTTTCTTCAAGTTTAGAAACATTATTATATTCATTTTTCTCCACCAAATAAGATTGTAGTTTCTTTTTTAAAGTGTTCTCATCCTCTAGAGAAGGTTTCTCTTCAAACATCACATATTCGATATTTCTAGAAGCTTCTACTTTAAAATCATTTTCATTTGACTCAATGTATTTTTTAATTTCAGATTTCTTATAGGTAATTAAACTGTCGGATATAGATGAAAAAGGTATTTGAATATATTCAATATCAACATTATTGTTTTGAAGTAAATACTCATTTTCACCATCTTTTTGAGTGAAATTAATCCCAGATTTTATTAAATTAAAATAAATCTGTTCATTAGATTGATTTTGAAAAATCTTTTCTTGATTTTTCCATTGCTCATAAGACTGAGTGTTTGTAGTCTTCATCTCAATAATTAAATCAATAAATTTTTCAATTTCAAACATTCCAGCATCATTTAAAAATCTTGGATCAGAACTAAAACTAGGGTTTTGAGATAAAATGAATTCAATATGATCTTTACCTGAATCTATACCACTTAGTTCGTACTGAGAATTTAATATTTCTGTTCTAACTGTTTGGTCCCAAACATTATTTACAGGAACCATCCCAGAAAGATTGTAATTTCTTTCTAAAAAATCAACTTGATTTCTAAACTCTTCAATTGAAATATCCTCACCGTTTACGTTTCCTATTGGCTTTTGAGAAGTCATCCCAGGATCAGTAAATACTCCAGATATAACAAAAGCGAAAAGAGCCATACCAATTACTAATATCAAAACAATCGATCTCTCTCTAATTTTTCCTAAAACAGCCATAATATTTTTTTTTGTAGCAAACGAAAATACGATATCCTTATCAATAAAAAAAAGTGTTTAACTTAAATTTAATTTTCGATTTTTAATTCTACCGTTTCAATTTTCGTATTAGAAACTTCTTTTATTTTAAATTGGAATTGATCAATTTTTAAAACCTGATCAATTAAAGGAATATCTTGATTTATATGAACAATAAAACCACCTAAAGTTTCATACTGATCACTAACTGGAATATCTAATTTATACTGTTCGTTTAAATAGTCTATTTCTAATCTAGCTGAAAAAAGAAAACTGTTATTGTCAATTTTATTTTCTAAGAAATTAGGGGAATCATGTTCGTCCTCAATCTCACCAAACAATTCTTCTATGATATCTTCTTTTGTGATAATTCCAGATGTTCCGCCATATTCATCAATTACTAAAGCTATATTTTTTCTTTTTTTTGCTAATAGATTTAATACGTCATTTATAAACATAGATTCTGGGATGAATTCTACAGGCTTAATTATTGATTTAAAATTTTTGTGTTTTTTAAAAACATCCATTAAACTAACATATCCTAAAATATCATCAATATCTTTTCTGTGAATTAATATTTTAGAAAGACCGCTTTTAATGAAAATTTCATTTAGCATAGAAGTGTCAATATATCTATCTACTGAAATAATTTCAGCTCGTGGAACCATCACCTCTCTAGCTCTTACATTTGAAAACTCTAAAGCATTTTGAAAAATTTGAATTTCAGAATCAATTTGATTATCGTTAGTCTCGTTTCCTAACTCTTCTTTTATATAATCTCCTAATTCATCTTTACTGAAAACTACCCTCATTTTATCTTCCTTAGTTCTGAAATATTTACTTAAAACACTATTTGATATCCAGTTCAATACAAAGGTTATTGGGCTTAACAAAACATAAAAAAAATAAGCTGGAAATGATAAAAATTTCAATAAGCTGTTAGCATAAATTTGAAAAAATACTTTAGGTAAAAATTCTGCCGTAATTAATATTACAAGAGTTGAAATTAAAGTTTGATATAATATATGTGTAAAACCTAAAGATTCTGAACTATTTAAGTGTGGAAAAAATATATCTAGAATTAATTGACCTGAATAGATTCCGTATATAACCAATGCTACATTGTTTCCAAGAAGCATTGTAGCAATGAACTTAGAAGACTTTTTAGTTATTTTTTTTAAAAAATAAGAAAAAAAACCTCTTTGTTTTTTTTCTATTTCTAAATATATTTTATTTGCTGATACAAAAGCAATTTCCATTCCAGAAAAATAAGCAGAAAATAAAACTGAAATAATTATTACAAATACTTGGAAGGTCATTAAACTTATTTAGTTCTGTTTTGAAATTTTTTTCTATAATATCTTCTAAAAAAAAACATTCCTAAAGAAATAACTGCAAAGAGCAATAAAATATTTTTTCTTTCATCTATATTATTTCCAAAAATGTAGTCTAACGTAGCAATTACTGAAATAATTAAGTATATAAATTCAGATATTTTTCTAATTTTCATTGATTTTTTGTTCTTTATCCTCAATAACAACTTGACCCTCAAGCTCTCCTGAATTAAATATAGTGAATGATCTATTAGCATCTAATCTTACAGCTGAAATATCATAATCTATGTTTTTAAAAGTAAATTTTTTCTCGGTAAATAACCACTCTTGTTCTGGATCCCAATAAATTTGAGAGGTTTTTAATACAGATCCATCGTGAGTATTAATAACTACATTCCCAACTAAGTCTACAATGTTTGTTTTATTGTAGGCTATCGCATAATCAGACGTCACAGTAGTTTCTTGATTTTTATTGTCAAAAAAAGTGATTTTAACTCCATCTGGAAACTCAGAATATGGAAATAATTGGTTAGTGAAATCATTATTTAAAGTCGATGTAAGAATTGCTTTAACTTTAGCTGAATCAGTATATATCAACTTAATATTCTCAGCAACCCCTATTGGAAATTTTGTGTAATTATTAATTTTTTTTATTTCTTGAAAGTTATCTTCACATGAAATAAAACAAAAAAAAATTAATAATAATTTATAAGGTTTCATGGTTATAAGGCTGGGACCGTTATGGTCTTTCCTATCCAACATTTGATTGTAATAGTTTTACCTGACATTGCTTGACTAAATATATCTGTTTTAGAAGGTGCTCTACCGTCATAACTAAGTGCGGTTTTTTTTGCAGTTCTTCTTATCGAAGCATCAACCGAAGCAGCTTTTTTTGCTTCTTTAGATGCTAACCAATAAATAGATCTTTTTTCAAATTGAGTATTTCCACAATTATTAGCACTAGAAGCGTATAAATTCCCTATGAGTAAATAAGCTCTCCCCATTGAAGGTTGATATTTTAAAGCTTTTAAAGCATATTTTCTTGATTGACTGTATTGTCTTGATTTTTTAAATTTTAAAGCTATTTTGTAAAGAGTTTTTGCTTTTTTAAGACTACTAGTTTCAAGTTCAATTGATTCATTATAAAAATCAATTGCTAATTTTGTTTTTCCATTTTTATCATTTAATAAGCCTAAATAATAAGCAGAGTTAGCTGATGGATTTAAATCATGCAAAGCTTCAACTAATTCTACAAATAAAGGATCATCTGAACAATCTTTACTATCCATCCTGCTAGCAGCCCTATTTAACCAAACAGTATTTGTTTTAAACTTGTCAAAACTTTTTCTATAAAGAGGAATTAAATTTTCACAAGTAGCTTCTTTTGCTATTATGGCATTTAAATTATTAAGATAAGTATTACATGCTACCATATTTACTTCATAAACCTTTTTATTTCTTAATTCTCTTGATGAAATAGGGTCATTATTTTCTTCTTTTTTAAGTAATGCATCAAGTTTCGAAGTATAATTTTCCATTTCAAATTCAAATTTCTCAGTTAATTCTTCATATTTCTGAAAAACTTCTTCTAAACTAACATTTGAACTATCTTCTTTATATAATTTAAAATAAATCTTAAAATAATTATATAATCCTTTAGGCGATTTAAAGCTATTTGAATCTTTATTAAATGCTTCATCATATACATTATAAATGGCTTGATCATCAGCTAATTTATAATCTATCATTGATTGAGCTTTGATAGCTAATATTTTTCCTATTTCATTTTTACCTCTTTTAGATTTTGGGAAGTATTTTAACCATTCACTGTAGAGGTTTAATAGATCTACTTGATACTTATCTTTATCATCTCCTTCTGATTTTTTGATAAAATTCTTCAACAAACGCTCTCCGTAAATATAAATAGCTGAATTCAAATCTGGACATTGAGCTTTAACTTTCAGCCATGGTTGATAAGCATCATCATAGTTTTTTACTTTGGCATATTCAGCAAAAATTGAAAGATTAGAAAAACATTCTTCTTTTGACTGTGAATAGATACTCGCGGAAAAGATTAACAATAAACTGCTAATTAATAATTTTTTCATTTATAATTTTTTAAAAAATAAAAGTTAATGACTGAAATATTAATAAATCATCAAAAACGATGCCTAATTTATTAATTATACTTGTTTTTAACAAACCAACGGTCATTAAGTGAAATACCAAGTCTAATATTAAAAAAATCTTCTTGAATTAATCCGGCATTTTTCGTTCCTCTTCTTCCAGCTTCAAAACCTAAATTTAAATTAGAAAACCCTTGAAAAGGTAAACCAAATCCAAAGTTAATTCCAAACTCATTTATAGCTTGATTTTGAATATGCAACCCTGTTTCTTCAAATCTAATACCAGCTCTATAAACTATTCTACTAAAATAGCTTGTAAACGAATCATGTTTAGGAATCCAAAAACCACCAAATGCTATTTTTGAAGCTTTTTTAAATTCTACATTTTCAAGTTTAAATAATTTATTGTCTAATCCTCCTCCATCTACAGTTGTATAATCAGCTCCAATAAACCATTTAGTTTCTTCCCCAACTCCGATTCCAAAAGTATTAGATTTTGGAATAACTATTTTAGTTTTTTCAAGATTTAAAGCGTTTAAATCAATGTCTTGAAAATCTCCACCAAATCCACCCGAAACGGGAATTGTTCCTATTCTTTGTGTGTTAATAGAACTTAATTTTGATTCTGGTTTAAAAATATATGTAGCCTGTAATGTTAGTTTTTTAGATATTTTTTCTTTTATCAAAGTCGAATAAACGAAATTCAGTCCGCTGAGTGAAGAATTATTTTCGAGTCTTGTAGATAATTCTATGTCTTTTAAAAAACGAGAAGCAGTATGCCTTAAGTTTCCAAATTCATAATTAGCTGTAAGGCCTAAACCAATTCTTTTAAATAATTTAAATCCAAAAGTTAAAAAAGCCGTGTTTACTCCCCCTTCACCTTCATACCTGTCAACTCTTTCTGGTACGGCAATTTCATCTGTGCTTGTTAGGAAATATTCAACTGAAGATTGGGGTATGATACCGAATCCAAAATTAAAGAGTTTTGTAGGAATCCCTACAGCCAAATAGTTAATATTTCCACCAGATGCTGATTCATTAGAATTATCAGTTTTGAAATTATATTTATTATAATTTACGCCAACAGAATAATTAACTAGTTCTAATTCAGAATAGGATGCTGGATTAGTTAAGTTCAAGTGAATACTATCACTATATACATTTAGCCCACCCATAGAACGATTATCCATTGTACCTTTAAAAGTATTAACTCCAACTCCATAAAAAGAATAAGGAGATTGAGAGTACATTATAAACGTATTGGAAACAATAAAAATATAAAGAAATAATTTTTTCATTTTTTTTTATTCGATTCAACTAGAAAGTTTAGTCCAACTAGAA
>CAJWFY010000026.1 GCA_913031655.1 uncultured Flavobacteriaceae bacterium | reverse complement strand
CCTAAACCAAATCCACTATGTTTAACTGTTCCATATCTTCTAAGATCTAGATACCAACTTAATTCTTTTTCATCAACGTTCAATTCTTTAATTCTTGATTGTAATACATCAAGTCTTTCTTCTCTTTGAGAACCTCCAACAATTTCTCCAATTCCTGGGAAAAGAATATCCATTGCTTTCACTGTTTTTCCATCATCATTCATTCGCATGTAAAATGCTTTTATTTTAGCAGGATAGTCATAAATAATCACAGGTTTCTTAAAGTGCTTTTCTACTAAAAAACGCTCATGTTCACTTTGAAGGTCTACGCCCCATTCGTTTATAGGAAATTTAAATTTTTTCTTTTTATTTGGTTTAGAACTCTTTAATATATCAAAAGCTTCAGTATATGTTATTCTTTTAAAATCATTTTTAACTACAAAATCTAACTTATCTAATAAAGTAAGATCGTTTCTTTCATTCATCGGCTTAGTTTTATCCTCATCTATCAAACGTTGATTTAAAAACATTAAATCATCTTCACATTCTTCTAAAACATTTTTCAAAACATCTTTTATAAATTCTTCTGCAAGCTCCATGTTATCATTCAAATCAAAAAAGGCCATTTCAGGCTCGACCATCCAAAATTCAGATAAATGTCTTGAAGTGTTAGAGTTTTCTGCTCTAAAAGTTGGGCCAAAAGTATAAACTTTTCCTAGTCCCATCGCCATACTCTCAGCCTCTAACTGTCCAGAAACAGTTAAGTTTGTTTCTTTTCCAAAAAAATCTTCAGAGTAATCAATTTCTTTTTTTGAATTTAACTTTGAATTGTTAATCTCAAGTGTTGTGACTTTGAACATTTCTCCAGCCCCCTCTGCGTCACTACCTGTAATAATTGGAGTGTTGACATAAAAAAAACCTTTTTCCTTAAAATATTTATGTATCGAAAATGAAATGCTAGATCTTATTCTCATTACTGAGCTAAAAGTATTTGTTCTTACCCTTAAATGAGCATTTTCTCTTAAAAACTCTAAAGAATGTTTTTTAGGTTGAATTGGGTATGATTTTGGATCACATTCTCCAAGAATAATTATATTTTCCACTTTAATCTCTATTGATTGTCCTTTTCCTTGGCTTTCAACTATTGTCCCCTCGATCTTTAATGAAGCACCACTATTGATTTTTGAAAGTAATAATTCATCAGTTTTTTCATAATCAACAACACATTGGATGTTTTTAGAAGTAGATCCATCGTTTAAAGAAATAAATCTATTAGCTCGAAATGTTTTAACCCACCCTTTTATAGAGATTTTTTCAGATATTGAGGGGTCTTTTATTAAATCTTTAATTGTCATTATTCTTAAAATAAATTAATAATTATATCTGTCAAATATAAAGTTTTTTAGTTGCTATTTATATTTATAATTTTAGTCCGAAACCATCTTTATTTTAGGATCTTTTATAGTTTTTTCATTTGAAATGTTTTTTTCTAGTGAAATCAATAATGATGGAAGTAAAATCAAATTAGCTAGCATTGCAAATAATAAGGTAGTTGAAACTAATCCTCCTAATGCAATAGTTCCCCCATAACTAGAAGTCATAAATACTGAAAACCCAAAGAAAAGTACAACAGAAGTATAGAACATACTTATTCCAGTTTCTTTAAGTGAAGAAAATACTGATTTTCTTATTTTCCAGTTATTAGCTATTAATTCTTGTCTGTATTTTACTAAAAAATGGATTGTATCATCCACAGAAATTCCAAAAGCTATGCTAAAAACTAATATTGTTGATGGTTTAATAGGGATATTTAAAAACCCCATCACTCCACCTGTAAATAAAAGCGGAAGAATATTAGGTATAAGGGAAATGATGACCATTTTATAAGATCGAAACATGTATATTATAATAAAAGATATTAATATTATAGCGAGAGATAGTGATATTAATAAACTCCTCACCAAGTATTTAGTACCTTTTAAATAGCCTAATGTTTTACCTGTTATAGTTACATCATACCTTTCTTTTGGGAAATATAGTTCAATTCCTTTAACAAGGCTGGCTTCTATACCTTCCATTCTTTCTGTATTAACCTCTCCCATCATAGTGGTCATCCTAGCTATTTGACCGTCCTGACTTATAAAACTATTGTTTTCTTCGAGTTTTAGATTAGAGTTTTTAACATAAGAAGATATAAAAGTATTTTCCTGAGCAGAGGGTAATTGAAAATAATTTGGATTACCATTGTAAAAAGATTGTTTAATATATTTAGACAAATTTACTATTGAAAGAGGATTAGATAGTTCAGGAATTTTCAAAATATGTTCACTTAAATCATCCATTCGTTTAAGTGTAGCTAATCTTGTTATTCCATTTTTTCTTTTACTATCAATCATGATTTCGATTGGTAAAATCCCTTTAAATTCTTTTTCATAGAACTTTATGTCTTTTACAAACTCTGAATTTTTAGGCATGTCTTCAATCATATTTCCCGAAAGCTTGATTTTATAAATACCTATAATACTAATACACAAACACAAGATAGAGGTAATAAATACTGGAATTCTATATTTTTTGACTGTTAAAGCTAAAAAATCAACAAATTTATTAATCCAAATATTATTCAAATGTTTTAAATGCTTTTCCTGAGGAAGAGGCATGAAACTGTATATTATTGGTATCAATAATATAGATAAAATAAAAATCAACATGATATTGATTGAAGCTACTAGTCCAAACTCTTTTAGTATTTCACTGTCTGTTAAGATAAATGTTGCAAAACCACATGCAGTTGTAATATTAGTCATTAAAGTGGCATTCCCTATTTTCGAAATCACTCTTTGAAGTGATCTAGCTTGATTTCCGTGTTTTTTAAACTCGTGCTGATATTTGTTTATTAAGAATATACAGTTTGGAACTCCAATGACAATTATAAGAGGAGGGATAAGAGCAGTAAGTACTGTAATTTCAAATCTAAAAAGACCTAAAACCCCAAGAGCCCACATAACTCCAATTATGACCACAGTAAGGGTTATTAGGGTAGCTCTGTAAGATCTAAAAAAGAAAAAGAAAATAAGTACGGTAACCAAAACAGCGATCAATACAAATTTACCGATCTCATCCATTATATTTTGAGCATTTAATGTCCTTATATAGGGCATCCCAGAAATTCTAATATCAATTTCGGTAAGCTTTTCAAATGCTTTTATTTTAGGTATGAATACTTCATTAATAAAAGATATTCTTTCAGCATTATTAATAATTTCTTTATTTAAATAGATTGCAGTTTGAACTGTTTTTTTGTTTTCACTAAACAAAATATTCTCATAAAAAGGATAGTCGTTAAAAAGGTTAGTTTTAAATTTATTAAGATCTGATACATTAGAGAAGCTATAATTAGTAACGGAATCTAAAATAAATTTCTTATTTTCTATAAATGAAATAACAGGAATATTTCCAACATGAAGAACGCTATTCACCCCTTCATTACTTTTGAAACTTTCACTTAACTTAATCCAGGAATTAAAATTATCTAACTCGAATAAACTAGAATCGTTTACAGCAATTAAAATTAGGCTTCCTTCCTGTCCAAAAACTTTTGTAAAATCATCATACGCTAAATTATAAGAATGATTTTTTGGCAACAAATTAGCTTCAGTATAGCTAAACTTCATATGTTTCCACTGCGTAGAAAGAAAAAGCGTATTCAGTAATATCAACAACAAAAAAAGAATTCTATTCCTTAAAATTACACGAGCTAAAATTCCCCATATTTTGGAGTGTTTTGTTTTGCTCATTAGTATTTAAAATTCAATATTTTTAGATTTTCAATTGCTTAAACAGATAAGATTTCTTTTTCTTTTATCAAATATATTTGATCTATTTTAGAAATAGATTTATTTGTCAGGTCTTGAATACTTCCCTCAGACAAAGATTTCTGATCTAAAGAAACTTCAGACTTTTTAATTTCATTATTTGCCTCTTTTCTAGAATTTCTAATACTAATTTTCGAATCTTCTATTTCAGTTTTTGCAATTTTAACAAGTTCAAGTCTTCTTTCTTCTGTCAAAGGAGGGATAGTTATTATTATAGACTCTCCATTATTCATTGGATTAAAACCAAGGTTAGCTACCATTATAGCTTTTTCTATATCTAGTAATTTATCTTTTTCCCATGGTTGAACTGAAATTGTTTGAGCATCAGGAGTGTTGATATTTGATATTTGAGATAAAGATGTTAATGAGCCATAGTAGTCTAATTTAACACTTGCAAGCATTGAAGGACTTGCTTTCCCCGCCCGGATATTAAGTAATGCTTTTTCAAGATGTTTTATTGAGTTATCCATAGATTCCTCACAAGTTTCAATAATAAATTCAATTTCTTCCATAAGTAGCTATTTTACGATTGTACCTATTTTTTCTCCAGAAATTATTTTTAGTAGATTGCCTTGTTTGTTCATGTTAAAAACAATAATAGGTAAATTATTTTCTTGGCTTAAAGTGAAAGCAGTGCTATCCATTACTTTAAGATTTTTTCTTAAAACACTTTCAAATGAAATAGAATCATATTGAGTAGCATTTTTGTTTTTTTCAGGGTCAGAATCATAAATACCATCAACTCTAGTTCCTTTTAAAATCACATCAGCATTGACTTCAATAGCTCTTAAAACAGCTGCAGAGTCTGTCGTAAAAAATGGATTTCCTGTACCTGCTCCAAATATTACAACTCTTTTTTTCTCTAAGTGCCTTACAGCTTTCCTTTTGATATAAGCTTCAGCCACTGCTTCTATCTTAATTGCAGTTTGAAGTCTGGTCGGTACGTTTTCTTCTTCTAGCGCACTTTGTAAAGCTAGGCCGTTAATTACGGTAGCAAGCATCCCCATGTAGTCAGCTTGAACTCTATCCATTCCATTACTTGCTGCAGATACACCTCTAAAGATGTTGCCGCCACCAATTACAACCGCAATCTCAACTCCAAGGTTAGTAGCTTTTTTGATTTCTTGGGCATATTGTGAAATTCTAACTGGATCAATACCATACTGTCTTTCGCCCAGTAAAGCTTCTCCACTTAATTTTAAAAGAATTCTTTTATAAATCATTTTAGGATTATTATCGTAAATATAATCAATGATTATTATAATATTAACAAGGCTTAAGTAAACCTTCTAAAAAAAATTTAAACTAAGCCGACTCTACGAAAATCAGTTATAGTTAAATCTGAATCTATAGACTTAACATAAGAAGAAACACTTTGTTTATTATCTTTAATATAATCTTGATTAACTAAGGTATTGTCCTTAAAAAATCTTTTTAGTTTCCCTTTGGAAATGTTATCTAACATAGCCTCTGGTTTACCTTCTTGTCTTAATTGATCTTTAGCTATTTCTATTTCTTTGTCTATAGTTTTTTGATCAACTCCACTCTCATCCAATGAAATAGGATTCATAGCAGCTGCTTGCATTGCAATATTTTTTGCGGCCTCTTCTATCCCTTCAACAGAAGAAGAAAACCCTACAATTGTAGCAATTTTATTTCCAGAATGAATATATTTTCCTACATAAGAAGCTGATATTTTTTCAAAACTACCTATAACTAACTTTTCACCAATAACTCCAGTTTGCTGAATTAGTTTATCATTAACTGTCATAGAATCAATTGAAGAGTTTAAGAACTCATCCATTGTATTGTGATTAATAGCAAGATCAGCTAATTCGTTTGCTAATGAAATGAAACTTTCATTTTTAGCAACAAAATCAGTTTCACAGTTTAAAGAAATTATTACACCACTAGTCGAATCAGAGTTGACTTTTGCAATTGCAGCTCCTTCAGAGGATTCTCTGTCAGCTCTTTTAGCTGCTACTTTTTGACCTTTTTTTCTTAATAATTCAATAGCTAATTCAGTATCTCCGTTTGCTTCTACTAATGCGTTTTTACAATCCATTATTCCAGCTCCAGACATTTTTCTGAGATTATTTACTTCAGATGCAGTTATTTTACTCATAATAGTTATTCAGATTTCTTTGTAATTTTTTTTCTAACCCTTTTCTTTTTTTCAGTAGGATCAATTTTAGACTCTCCTTTAGACTCTCCTTTAGACTCTTCTTTAGGCTCTTCTTTAGACTCTTCTTTAACTTCAGTCACAGGATTTTTTTTAGAAGACTCTTCCTTTTCTTTAATTAAATCATCTTGATCTTTTTCTTTTTTTCTTTCTGTTAAACCTTCTTGGATTGCACTAGAAACATAATTAAGGATTATATCAATAGATTTAGACGCATCATCGTTAGATGGAATTGCGAAGTCTACATCTCTAGGATCACAATTGGTATCTACCATCGCGAAAATTGGAATATTTAATTTTTGAGCTTCTCTAACAGCAATATGTTCTCTTCTTATGTCTACAACAAATAATGCTCCAGGAAGTCTAGTCATATCGGTAATTGAACCTAAGTTTTTTTCCAATTTAGCTCTTAGCCTGTCAATTTGTAATTTTTCTCTTTTAGATAATGCATCAAAAGTCCCGTCTTGCTTTGATCTATCAATTGCTGACATTTTCTTAACAGCTTTTCTGATAGTTATAAAGTTAGTCAGCATCCCTCCAGGCCATCTCTCGGTAATGTATGGCATGTTTACATCAGAAGCCGCTTTAGAAACAATTTCTTTAGCTTGTTTTTTAGTTGCTACAAATAAAATCTTTCTTCCAGATGCAGCTATTTTACTTAGAGCATCGCTAGATTCTTCTATTTTTGAAGCAGTTTTGTAAAGATTAATAATATGAATCCCATTTTTTTCCATATACACATACGGGGCCATGTTAGGATTCCATTTTCTTGTTAAGTGTCCGAAGTGAACACCAGCCTCTAAAAGAGGTTTAATTTGAATTTTTGTCATTTTTTTTAGTTTACGTTCCGTATGATTAGCAATAAATATTTTTTTTATTTATTTAGATGCTAAACTAATTTTCGCTTTTGCGAAATAGGACAACAGGTTAATTTCAGTATATATATGAACTTTATTCTAATTATCAAATTCGCTATTAACGTTTTGAGAACTGGAATTTTTTTCTTGCTTTTTTCTGACCGAATTTTTTTCTTTCAACCATTCTAGGGTCACGAGTCATTAACCCTTCTTTTTTTAATAAAGGACGATATTCTTCGTCAATTTCACAAAGAGCTCTTGAAATTGCTAACCTTATTGATTCAGCTTGACCATTTATTCCACCACCATAAACGTTTACCTTAATATCATAACTAGATAATGTTTCAGTTAATGTAAAAGGTTGATTTATTTTGTACTGTAAAATTGCTGTTGGAAAGTACTCTTCAAGAGATTTTCCATTAATTGTATAAGCTCCTTTTCCTTTAGATAAATATAATCTTGCAACAGATTTTTTTCTTCTTCCTATTTTGTGAATTACTTCCATAGATTATTTTAAATCATTTAAATTAATTAAAACAGGATTTTGACCTTCATGTTTATGATTTTCACCAACATAAACTTTCAGATTTGTAAATAGAACAGCACCTAATTTGTTTTTAGGCAACATCCCCTTTACAGATTTTTCGACTAATCTTGCAGGATCTTTAGCGAATAGCTCTTTTGCAGTTAAAGATCTTTGACCGCCTGGGTAGCCAGTATGTCTTATATACTCTTTTTGATCCCATTTATTTCCTGATAAAATTATTTTTTCAGAATTTATGACTATTACGTTGTCTCCACAATCTACATGAGGAGTAAAGTCTGTTTTATACTTTCCTCTTATTAGTTTTGCAACTTTTGAACACATTCTGCCAAGAGTCTGTCCGCTAGCATCTACAATAACCCAGTTTTTATTAACTGTAGCCTTATTCGCAGATATTGTTTTGTATGTTAATGAATCCAAAGTATTTATTTTCTTAGAGAAAGATAATTCTGTCTCTTTTATTGGCCTGCAAATCTACAACAAAAAATGAAATCTGCAAATGCTAAAATAAATAAAATAATTAGTGTGCTTCAAACCAGTTTTCTCCAATTCCAGAATCAACTACTAATGGAACTTTTAATGCAAAGGCATTTTCCATTTCATATTTAACTATTTTTTTCATTTTATCTAATTCTGATTTATGAATTTCAAAGATTAATTCATCATGCACTTGGACAAGCATTTTAGATTTTAATTTAGAATTAGTAAGGATTTTTTGAATGTTAATCATAGCAACCTTTATAATATCTGCTGCACTACCCTGTACTGGGGCATTAACAGCATTCCTTTCTGCAGCTCCCCTTACAATTGGATTTCTAGAATTAATGTCTTTTAAATACCTTCTTCTTCCAAGAACAGTTTCTACATAACCATTCTCTCTGGCAAAATTGATTTGATTTGATATGTAGCTTTTAAGTTGAGGATAAGCAATAAAGTAGGATTCAATTAATTCTTTTGATTCTGAACGACTAAGAGAAGTCTGATTACTTAGTCCAAAAGCTGAAACTCCATAGATAATTCCAAAATTTACGGTTTTAGCATTACTTCTTTGTTCACTTGTCACGTTAGAAATGTCTACATTAAATACTTTTGAAGCAGTAGAGCTATGAATGTCTTCATTATTTTTAAAAGCAGAAATCATATTAGGATCTTTGCTTAAAGAGGCAATTACTCTAAGTTCAATTTGTGAATAATCAGCAGAAAGCATTACGTAATCTGAATTTTCACAAATAAATGCTTTTCGGATTAATCGGCCTCTTTTACTCCTAATAGGAATGTTTTGAAGGTTAGGGTTATTACTACTTAACCTTCCTGTAGCTGCTACTGCTTGATTAAATACAGCATGAATTCTATTAGAAATTGGACTGATTTGTTTAGGTAGTGCATCTACGTAAGTGTTGATTAATTTTTGTAGAGACCTCCATTCTAAAACTTCTTTCACAACTTGATGATCTTTGGAGAGTTTTGATAGCACTTCTTCAGATGTGGAATATTGACCAGATTTGGTTTTTTTTGGAGAGTCTACTATTTTAAGTCTGTCAAAAAGGACTTCTCCTAATTGTTTAGGAGACGCGAGGTTAAAATTGAATTCTGTTAAATTAAAAATTCTTTCTGCTATTAAGTTAAGGTCGTTATGAAAATTACTGGAAAGGTCTTTCAAAAAACTTGAATTAACTTTTATACCATTAATTTCCATTATTGAAAGAACTATTAGTAAGGGCATCTCAATTTTTTCAAAAAGATCTAATAAATTCCCTTTTTTCAAATCATTAATCAAAAGTTTTTTAAGTTGAAAAGATAAATCACTTTTCTCCATTCCTATATTAATTTCATAGTCTAAACTTGAGTTTAAATCATGACTCACTTTGTAGTTGAGGTAGTTTTTGCAAAGGATGTTAAAATCATGACCTATGTCAGGATTAATTAAATAGTGAGCAATTTTAGCATCAAAACACGATCCTCCACCAATAATTCCATATTTATTAAGAATTTTAAACTGATTTTTTAAATCATATCCAATTTTGGTTACGTTATTGTTTTGGAAAATAGATTTTAACCTATTTAAAGATTTTTGATCATTTTCAAGAATTGTAATGAAATAACTTTTTTTGGATTGCCAAGTAAAGCATATACCAAAAGAATTATTTTCGATATTAGTATCTAAAATATTAAAAGAAATTTCTGATTGTTTATCTAATTTATCAAAAAGTAAACTTCTACTTAGTTCAGTTTTAATTTGTTGGTAAAAATGTTTTGAATTAGCTAAATCTGAAAACGTATTTGACGAATCAGTGCTTACTTCTCCTGGAGAATTAAATAGGTCATATTGTATTTCTTCTGAATTAGAACTGACTTTTATTTCAATTTCTTTTTCGTTTTGAAAAATTTTAAAAAAATTCTCTTTCATTCTTAAAAACTCAAGCTCATCAAATATTTCTTTAATTTTCTCTGAGTCTGGCTCTTCCAGCTTGAAATTCTTAAACTCATATTCAATAGGAACGTCTAAAATTATTGTAGCTAATTTTTTAGAAAGAATACCCTTGTCTATATTTTGTTCAATTTTTTCTTTTAACTTTCCCTTAATTTGGTGAGTATTAGCTAAAAGATTCTCCATTGTTCCATATTCTGCAATGAATTTCTTAGCAGTTTTTTCTCCAACGCCAGGCAAACCAGGTATGTTGTCTACCGAATCTCCCATCATCCCTAAAAAATCTATTACCTGTAATGGGTCTGATACCTCAAACTTTTCTTGAACTTCTTTTACTCCCCAAATTTCAATCCCATTACCCATTCTTGCAGGCTTATACATAAAAATATTTTCTGAGACTAGTTGAGCGAAATCCTTATCAGGAGTTACCATAAAAACTTCATAATCCTTTTTTTCAGCTTCCTTAGCTACAGTCCCAATAATATCATCTGCTTCATATCCATTTTTAATTAAAATAGGAATATGCATGGCATTTAAAATTTCATGAATATATGGAACAGCAGTTTTAATGGGGTCAGGAGTTTCATTTCTGTTTGCTTTATATTCTTCAAAAATTTCTAAGCGATCGCTTGAGCCCCCCTTGTCAAATGCTACAGCTAAATGGTCTGGCTTTTCTCTTTTTATTAAGTCTAGTAAAGAGTTCATGAAACCCATAATTGCACTAGTGTCCATGCCTTTTGAGTTGATCCTTGGATTTTTTATAAATGCATAGTAGCCTCGAAAAATTAAAGCATAAGCATCTATTAAAAATAATTTCTTTTTTGCCTGCATTTATATTTTTTACATTTGATGGCTAATTTAAAAAATATAGCTTTGAGATGGACATTTCTTGTTATTGTATTTATATTAATTGAAATATACGCATTTCAAGCATTTAAAACAGCTTTTAAAAACAACTGGTCTCTAAAAACTTATTTTATAATTAATGCTTTAATAATATTTAATTTAATTTTTAGACTTATAATAATCAATAAAAATTCTTTAAGTTTTTCTGATGTTTTTTATAATTATCTATCAATACCATTTGCATTTTTTATAACCTTATTTGGATTTAAATTAATTGTTATTTCATTTTTGTTTATTGAAGATATTATAAGAATGATATACTCCATTTTTAATTTCTTTATTTCATCAAATGATTCAAATAAATTTTTTCTTCAAAGACGAAATTTTGTAAGTAAAATTGCTCTAATTATAGCTGCCTTGCCTATCCCTTTTGTTATTCATGGTATTTATAGGGGAAGACATAATTACAGAGTTTTAAAATATGAACTAGAATTTGATGATTTGCCAAAGGAATTTGATGGCTACAAGATTACACACATTTCAGATATTCATTCTGGGAGTCTTGACAAAATAAACAAAGTAGAGTATGCGGTTGATTTAATTAATAAAGAAAATTCAGATTTAGTTCTTTTCACAGGAGATTTTGTTAATAATAAAGCAAATGAATTAATTAAATGGATGAAAATTTTCTCTAAAATTAAAGCTAAGGACGGGAAGTATTCTGTATTAGGGAATCACGACTATGGGGATTATGTTAATTGGAATTCAGATCAAGAAAAAAAAGATAATTTCATTAGCCTTTTAAATCTTCAAAAAGAAATGGGATTTAATTTATTATTAAATGAAAACAAAAAAATAAAATCTAATAATCAAAATATTACTTTGGTTGGTGTCGAAAATTGGGGAAAAGGAAGATTTAAGAAAAGTGGAGATATCGACAAGGCATGTGTAGG
This sequence comes from uncultured Flavobacteriaceae bacterium, assembly GCA_913031655.1. GTDB lineage: Bacteria > Bacteroidota > Bacteroidia > Flavobacteriales > Flavobacteriaceae > MAG-121220-bin8. Next base: position 2,510 of record CAJWFY010000026.1, on the reverse strand, counting down.
TTTAAATGATAAGGATTTTAAAATTGTTATGAGTCACGATCCTTCTCATTGGGATCAGATATTGGTAAATCACAAAACTCACTTTCATTTGACTTTAAGTGGACATACACACGGTATGCAATTCGGAATTGAAATACCAGGATGGATTAAATGGAGCCCTGTTAAATGGGCTTATAAATATTGGGCTGGGATGTATTTCGAGAAAAATCAGTATCTAAATGTAAATAGAGGCTTTGGAGTTTTGGGCTTTCCAGGAAGGGTTGGAGTATGGCCAGAAATATCTGTTATAACACTTAAAAAAACTTAGATTTCTAAAAATGACTACTTTAGTATTAATTATAAACCTTGTCATATGTCAAAATTTGGTGAGCTCATCAATTTAGAAATTCCAATTTTATTAGATTTTTATGGAGATTGGGATGATTCTTCCAGTGCTATGCATCCTGTTTTAAGAGATGTTGCTGCTGCTATTGGAGATAGAGGAAAGGTAATAAAAATAAATGTTGATAAGAACAATGAATTGAAGGAGGCATTAAGAGTCAAAGGGCTTCCAACTTTAATGATATATAAAGGAGGACAAATGGTTTGGAGGCAAAGCGGTGAACAAGATGCAAATACTCTAATAAATCTTATTAATGACTTTATTTAATATTTAATTTTTTATTTAAAATCAAAAAAGAATCTAATTCTGATTTTATGAAATCTTCATCTTTTTCATAATTTTTTAAAATACTCATAATTGTGCTGAACTGAAATATGTCATTCGAGATATTTTGATTATAATTTCTTCTATTTTCTTCTGACATTGAAACAAACACCTTTAACCTTTCATTTAGTTGAATAGAAATATTTATGTAAAGCTCTTTAGCTAAATTATTTTCTTTAAAGCTGTATAATTCTTTTAAAAAGGGAATCATTAAAGTATAATATTCGTAATCTCCGTATAAATCCTTAACGTAATCAGAACTATTAATAAATTCTTTAATGGCTTTAGATTTTAAAACTCTATCATTTGATCCCATTGAAGATTCAACTAAAGTCCTGTATCTCTCAGTATCTGTAATTATATTTTCTGCGTAAGTGAATATTGAAAATCTTTCATTTTTTGATTTGGATACTTGAGAATAGTAATCTAAATTCTCTTGATATTTTTTAGATAATTTATTAAATAAGTCATCTCCTTTTTGAAAACTTTCAAGTCTATAATATGAAGATATATAAGGCTCCATTAAGCTATAAAAGCCAAAATAATCTATTGGCATTTTACTTATTGATAAATCTAAAATTTCTTCGGCTTTATTGTTTTTACCCTCATTCATTAATTCTAAAGCCAACCTATGTAAATTTCCTCTAAAAGAAATACTATTTTTTCTAGTTTCAGGATCATGATAGATGTTATCGCTGTCAGAATTCCCCCATTCCCATCCTTTTACAATTGGATACATTAAATCAGCATCAATTCTGCCAAGTTCATAGGGATTGTTTTTGTTGATTTCAGTTTTAATAGGGACTAATTTGTAAACTAAACCATCTAATTGAAGGAAGTTTTTCATCCAGATATAATCAGAATCATTATAGCTTCCTCCAGAAAAATATATAGGTCTTTTCCAGTTATTATTAGCTAAAATATCTAACATTAGAAGTTGATTTTTATATAAACCAGTAATAGGTAAATCAATATCAATATAGTCCAAGATTAAATCAGAATCTTTTTGTTTAACCAAACCGCTTTCAAGCACATTTTTTTTATTAACCGACACCCTTATTTTATTAGTAGGGTAATAAATCATATTTTGAGTAAACTCTGGAATATTTTCTAAATCTGCTCCATATTGATTTAATAGATAGCTGTATTTTGTTCGTGGATGGTCACTAGAAATCCAGTTCATAAAATCTTTAATATCCCACCTAGTAGAATCAATTAAAGCTTCATGTTTTACATAGTCTCTTACTCCGTAAGCATATTGTTTATGTGTTAATTGTGACGGAATAGGACTGCTATTATAAGATCTTCTTTTCATTTGATCTATGTACCAGTCAGTAGCAATTAATGAGGTATTAATCGTTCTTACATCAGTTCTATAATTTTCTATTTCTTGAGCATACCATAACGCAAAGGTGTCATTATCCCCAATTGTAAATATCATAGAATCCACGCCTTCTTCAATAGAATCTAAATAGGCTTTTGAAAGCGACTGAGCAGTATACCTATTAGATCGATCGTGGTCATCCCAGTTTTCAAATGCCATTAATAATGGAACTAATAATAAAGGCAAAACAGTTAGAGGAATTGATATTTTATTTTTAACAAAAGATTGTAAAAGCTTATTAATTGATAAAATACTTAAGCCAATAAAAATACAAAAAACATAAAAAGACCCAACCAAGGCATAGTCCCTTTCTCTTGGTTCAAAAACTCGTTCATTTACATATACTTTTAGGGCTAATCCTGTAAAAAGAAATAAGACAGTAACAATCCAAAAAAGATTTTTGTCTTTATTGAAAAGAAA
>CAJWFY010000025.1 GCA_913031655.1 uncultured Flavobacteriaceae bacterium | reverse complement strand
ACAAATTTAAATAAAAATTAGTTATTCATTTTAGTTAAATTGTAAATGAATAATAGAAAAAAACGAGTTATGAAAAACAAAGTGTTAAACATAAAAAAAAAATTCAATCTTTTTAATGACAGATGGTCACCTAAGGTTATAGCTGAAATAAATAATTATCAAGTTAAATTAACAAAGTTAAAAGGAGATTTTCCATGGCATAGTCATAAAGACACTGATGAAGCATTTATAGTTGTCGAAGGAGATTTGCGTATCGATTTTAAAGATGGATTTGTAAGCTTGAGTGAGGGAGAAATGTATGTAGTTCCTAAGGGTGTTGAGCACAAACCTAGCGCAGTTAAAGAAGTGAAAATAATGTTAATTGAGCCTAAAGGAGTCGTAAACACAGGAGATTTAGAGCCAAATAATTTAACAGCAAAAAATGATATTTGGATTTAATTTTTATTTAAAATAAGTTTTTTTGATAAATAGTCGAATCTTAAGTAGAGCATAACCGCTGCTGAAAAAAGTCCAACAAACAAGCCTATCCATATTCCTACACTTTTTAAAGGAGTATAAAGTCCCAAGTAAAAACATATTGGAAAACCAATAATCCAGTATGCTATAAAAGTTATAAATGCAGGTATTTTAACATCTTGTAAGCCTCTCAAGGCGCCTAAGATTACAACTTGTAGCCCATCAAATATTTGAAATAATGCCGCAACAAGTAATATTTTAGAGGCAATCAGTACGACCTCTGCATTGTCAATAGTATTTAATGCATCAGAGCCGCCCAAATAAACTGTTGGAAGCCAGTCCCTTAATATTATAAATGACGAAGCAAATACAATTTCAATTAATAACGTTAGTAAAAGAATTGAAAATGTAATTCTTCTAAGTGAGACAAAATCAGCTAATCCTTTTTGATTTCCAACCCTAACCATAGCAGCTACTCCGAGACCTATGCCTACCATAAAGGTCATGCTTGATAAATTTAATGCTATTTGATTTGCAGCTTGAGGATTTTTACCAAGCATTCCACTTAACCAAATGGCAGAGACGAATATAGCTACTTCAAAAAACATCTGAAGAGCAGAAGGGAATCCAAGGTTTGCAATTTTACTAACGATGGATCTCTCAATATTTCTAAAGCTTAAATTGGTGATGTATGGTTTAAACTTATCTTTTGATTTAAAAATGAACCATAAAAAAATTACCATTATAACTCTAGAAACTAAAGTCCCGATAGCAGCTCCTGTTATTCCTAGCTTTGGAAATCCAAATGTTCCAAAAATTAATAAATAGTTAAGAACAATATTAATTATGTTGGCTAATATTGTAGCATACATAGGATATTTTGTTTCAGACAAGCCATCTGAAAATTGCTTCATGGCCTGAAAAATAATTAAAGGAATTAGAGAAAGAGCAACATAATTTAAATAAGGAATCGCTAATTCAACAACTTCTTTGGGTTGATCCATGTAATACATTACAGGCTTTAACATTAAAATAATCCCAAAAATAATTACACTAAGGATTGTACAAAGTAGTAATCCGTGTTTAAAAGCATTTTTACCATCAATTATATTATTTGAAGAATCAGCTTCTGCTACAAGAGGAGTGATAGCTGTAGAAAATCCGATCCCTAAAGACATCCCTATAAAAACAAAACTATTTCCTAGAGATACTGCAGCTAGTTCAGCTGTTCCCAATTGACCTACCATTACATTATCTGCAAAAGCAACAAAAGTATGTCCAAGCATTCCTAGCATAACTGGAAAAGAAAGCTTTAGGTTATAACGGAATTCTTTAGTGTAATTGCTTAACAAGTTTTATAATTTCAGCAAATGTAGGTTAGATATTATTATTTTATTATAATAGTTTCATATTAATTAGAACGCTTAAGGCTAAATAAAAAAACTATTCTAAAGCAATTTATAAAATCAGAAAATTAGAGTGTTTTCGTCATTTTTATGTCTTTTTTGACTGTTTTTGATCATTTTTAAGACTTTTTTGATAGAAATTTTTTTCTTCAATTGATTTCCAAAGCAAAAGTGATGCAGTAGTTTTGTGTGGGCTCCAACTTTTCTTCAAATTATCCAATTTTTTATTTGACAAATCAGCAATATTATAATTAACCTTAACGCTGTTGATTAACGCTAAATCTCCATTTGAAAATATATTTTTTCTAAAAAGAATAAATATTAAAAACATCTCTGCAGTCCACTTTCCGACCCCTTTAATTTTTGTAAGCTCTTTGGTAACTTCAGAATCAGTATAGTTATTGTAATTTAATTTGTTTTCAGAAAAGTAATTATAAACATTTTTAATATATTCTACTTTTTTAAACGATATTCCAATTGACTGAAGATCCTTATTACTTATTTTCAAAATATCTTGATGGGATAATTCTTTGATTAAGCTATTGAATCTTTTTTTTATAGTAATCGCCGCTTTGAAACTCACTTGTTGCTCTATAATCAGCTGTGAAATTGCTTTTGCTAAATCTTCTTCATACCTATCCTCAATTGATATTTGATCACCAAATGTATTTATTAAATAAGCCATAACAGGATCCCTATTAAGGTGCTTAAAAGACTCTTTAAATGAATTCATATAATTTATTTCTTATCGTGTGTGTCGTAAAGGTAAAGAGGAAGTGCTAAAGAAAAACCCACTAAAAAAAGACAAACGATATATTTAACAGGATTTATCTTTTTTAATTTAAATTGATAAATTAAAAAAATCAGAAATGCACTAGCAGCAACACTTAAGTCCATTGTAATCATTGAAACTGGATGTGAGCTGTAAAATATTTCGTCCCAAAAACCATTCATTGACCATTGATTTTGATTTAGAAACTTCATTAAATGGTAATAGGGGAGTACAAATCCTAAAACACACATTATTAAATATATTTTTTTCATTATCAAATGTATATTTTGAAATATTATTTTTTCTTTGAAAACTCTAGTATTTTCTTTTTTATTTTGTTAATTCTCATTTTTCTGAACTCAACTTTTTCCATATTTCCACTTATTTCTGTTCTGGATATTCTTTTTTTGAGTTGATTAATTTTGTGACCTAATTTGGAGATTTGATTTTTATCTAATTTATTCATGAGTTAAAATTAAATGTTGTTTCTTAAAGTTAGTAAAACAATTTTATAAACATCAAATTAGATTTGAAGATTTATATTTTTTCAAAAACCCCCTTTTTAGTATTTTTAGCTACTTGATTCCAATTAAAATATTGGCCCTGCATAGTAATATAAACCCCTTTGTTTAAAGTTTGAACATAAGATAGAGCACATCCTAAGTTAAAAAACCCATCTGATGAACTCCCAAATGCATAAGGTATCATTGCTCCAGTAAGGATTATAGTTTTATTTTTTAATTCAGCTTGGGCAATTGCTTTGGCTGTTTCAACCATTCTGTCAGTTCCATGAGTAATTATAATTTTATCAGAATTACAATTTTTACACTTAGAAATTATTTTATCAAAATGCGAATCATTCATTTCTAGACTATCTATCATCATTAAAGTCTCAATTTTTAAATCCAACTGACATCGACTTCTTTTTAACATTTCAGGAAGGTGTGTTTTTTCAAAATAAAGATCTCCATTTATGTAATTATAGCTTTTGTCAAATGTGCCTCCAGTTATAAATATTTGAATCATATTAACTATTTATGTAATAAAATTATTTTTTTAAACTCTCATTAATTGAGTTACTTAAGCTCTTTTGCTAGAAACATATATATTGGAAAATGGTCGCTGTACCCATCTAAAAATTTTCCTCCGGCAAAGCTTCTAAAAGGATATCCTTCATATTTTCCATCAGAATTAATTAGGTATTTTTTATTAAAAACATCTGCTTTTAAAAAGAACATAGAATCTCCACTATTAACTAAGCTTTTAGTAATCATAAATTGATCGATCATATCCCATTTACCTCTGTATCTGTAGGATCCATACCCTTTTTTATAGAGTTCTTCCATTGGATTATATAATTGAAGATCTTTAATTTTAGACCTTTTAAAAACAGTATTTAAAATTGGTCTAACACTCTTATCTTGAGGGTTGTCGTTAAAATCTCCCATATTTATTATTTTTGCAAGAGGATTTACAGATACAATAGAATCAATAATTTTTTTATTTAATTTACCTGCTAATATTCTACTGGGTTCACTTCTCATTTGACCGCCTGATCTTGATGGCCAGTGGTTTACTATAAAATAAATTAATTCATTATCTAAATATCCTGAAACCAATAAGTGATCTCTAGTATAATCTATATTTCCATTTTTTCTTGTTAAATATAAATGATAGGCTTTTGAAGAAATCGGTATAAATCTATTTCTATTAAATAAAAGTGCAACATCAATTCCTCTTTCATCTGGCGAATCGTAATGAGCAATTCCATAATTCTCCTTTTTTAGTTCATCAGAATTAATAAGATCAATAAGTACGTTTTTATTTTCAACTTCACACAGACCTATAATTGTCGGCCCAGTATTAGTGATGTCTCTTCCAATTTCAGAAATTACTTTTGCAATATTTTTTGATTTCTTTTCATAAACTATACTGGTCCACTTATCTTTTCCTTTTGGCGTTCTGTCGTCGTCGAAAGTTTTAGGATCATTTATTGTGTCAAATAAATTTTCAACATTATAAAAAGCAATTGTATTGACAGAATATTTTTTTGAAGAATCTAATTGCGAAAAAGAAATTAGAGGAACAATAAATAATAATAGGAATGTTGTCTTTCTCATTAGGCATTTATTTTTTTATAAAAATAGAATTATTTCCAATACTTTATAGCCTTTAAAATTTATGGATTTAAATCATTATATTGATGTTATATATTTTAAAATTATGAGCGAAACAAACTGTTCTTGTAGTTGTGATAGCTGTAAATCAGGAAATTGTTCAAGTTGTTCTTGTGAAAAGTGTACATGTGAAAATTGCTCTTGCTAATTCATAGTTGTAAATTCATTTATTGTGATTAATTTTACCGATTAATCACTTATTAATGAAAAGAAATTTAATTACAATAGTTAGACTTGGTCTTCGAGTACACTCCTTTTTCCATTTACTTGAGTTTATTGCTGCATTGTATGAAGAAGCCTATATCACAGCTTGTATTGCTTGTATTGCGATGGTTTTAGAGCTGGCAGCTAGTTATTTAATTCCTAAAGAACATATTCATATAAAACCGTTGATTTCCGAGGTTCACGAATCTTGTCCTGAAGATTAATGTTTTATAATACTTTTTGTTATTTACGCTAGATCTTATACTTTAAAAAAATTAGCAAAAAAAAACCTGCTTGAATTTCAAGCAGGTTTTTTTATGTTATAGTAAAATAATCTAAATTATTTTCCTTTACAAAATGGAAGTCCCGTTTTTGGACTTTCAACAACTACTTTAGTTGATGGAAGATCGCATGCTTCAGGTCTTGAATCTTTTGAGAAATAATAAATAGTTTGATTTCTACCACCTTTTAATTCTACATCTTTAGAATTTAAAAAGTAACTTTTTCCTTTACTGTTCGTGTGTTTGTATCCCATAATTTAAGTATTAAGTTAAACGTTAATTTATACTAATCTATAAAAAAAAATTCTTATCTGGAATTATTTTTCTCTCTCTGGAGATAGAAATTGTTAATTACTTTTTTTGAACTTAAATTTTATTGTTTTTTTATTTCTAATAAATTTAAAATTTTATTGTTTTTTTAGAAAATAATAAATTATCTAATATTCTGATTATCAATTTATTAAACAAAATTATTGATTGCGGTTTATTTTTTTAAAAATAAAATTTTTCAAGAAGAGCATCAGAGAGGAAAACATTTAATTTTTTTTAAAAATGTTGACAACTAATGTTTATTCAAATTATTTATCGCCTATAATGATGTCTTTTTAGGTAATAATTATCATATTTTTAATTATAATTTACTTAATGACATGATTACTAGAATAGTACCTTTTTTATTTTTATTTTCTCAATTTATTCTTTCTCAAGAATACGCTGAAACTCAATTTAAAAAAATTTCTATGGATATAGTTAAAGGATCTAATTCTTGTGTTTTTATAACCTTAGATAGTCTAGGCAATCCACAAGCTAGATTAATGGATCCTCATATACCAAACGGTGATTTTGTAGTTTATTTGGTTACTAACCCTTTTAGCCGAAAAGTGAAACAACTAGAAAATGATTCTAGGGTTGTTCTAAATTTTCAAAGTGTAGACGGAAATTCTTATGTAACTATTTCGGGCTCCTCTTTAATAATTGATGATCCAGAAATTAAAAAAAAATATTGGAAAGAATCTTGGACTCCCCATTATAAGAATATAAATGAAAACAGTTTGCTTATAAGGGTTGTGCCTAAATCATTAGAAATGATAAGCATCCCTAATAATATAATTGGAGATTCTATAACCTGGAAGCCAAAAAAAATATATTTTAACTAAATAATATCTATTTCTATTATTGTATCGATATCATTTCTATTTTCTTCATTAATTTTCAATGTTAATACTGATTTTGTTTTATTATAAATGACTTTGGAATTTGTTCCAAAATAGATTGCTTTTTTAATTTTAAAATTAAAATTTTCTATCAAGAAACTTTCTTTACTAGAATCCATTATATGTATGTATATTTTTTTCCCTTTTTGAGTTGATGTTATTCCATCACTAGGCTTTATAGGTCCTTTTTTTGTTTTATAAATGGTTTCTCCATTTTTTGAGATCCAATCCCCTATTTCTTTTAAAGATTTAACATGTTCTTCTTGAATCTTCCCGTTAGGCATTGGTCCTACATTTAAAAGAAGATTACTTCCATATCCTGCAGCTTTAACTAAGTATTGTATTAACTCCTTTTTTGATTTATGTTTTCTGTCTTTTAAATTAAATCCCCAAGACCCATTTATTGTCTCACAGACCTCTAGTGGTAAATTCCCAATGGCATCTGATGAAGTAGCAAAATCTTTTGTTCCTTTACCAGGAAGATCTTTTTCAAACATTTGAAAATCTTCTCCAGGATTTGGAGCTAAGTGGTGATTACTACCTATTAATGCTTTTGGCTGAAGTTTATGAATAAGTTCATATACTTCGTTTAATTTAAAATCAGCTTTTAACTTACCAAATCTTTTTCCATCCCATTCGTGTTGATCCCATTGACCGTCAAACCAAATACCTCCAATTTCACCATAATTTGTTAAAAGCTCAGTCAATTGAGCTTTCATAAAATCAATATAATTTTTCCATTCACCTTTTTCCCTACCTTCAATTCCATTTCCAGTTCTTCCTCTTGGATAATAGTCATCTCTATGCCAATCTAACTGCGAATAATAAAAGAATAATTTGATTCCTTGTTTTTGACATTCCTCTGCCAGTTGCTTTAAAACATCTTTTTTATATGGTGTTTTTTTAACTATCGTATAATCAGTTGCCTTAGAGTCAAACATAGAAAATCCATCGTGGTGTCTACTGGTGATTGTTATGTATTTCATTCCAGCATCTTTTGCCATTTCAACCCACTCTTTAGCGTTAAACTCTGTTGGATTAAAAAATGAGGGTAGTTTCTCGTACTCTTTGATAGAAATATTTTGATTATTCATAACCCATTCGCCATCTCCTAAAATACTATAGACTCCCCAATGAATAAAAAGTCCAAACCTGGCTTCTTCAAACCATTTTCTTGCTTTCAAATTTTCTTCAGAAGGAATATATCTTGATTGAGCATTAGAAATGACAGTTGTGAAAAACAGTAAAAGTATAATCAATTTTTTCATGATATATTATTTATAATGTAAATTAGCACAATGAAATTAACTAATTTTTTATTTATAATAATACTTCTGATATCTTGTCGAACTGAGCCTTTAGAAACTTCTGAAAAACTCGAGTTTATAGAAAGTTCATCATTACGTATGAGCATTCAGTCAATTAAAAAAATAAAAAATTTAATTCCTAATGAGAATTCGGATAAACACAGGATTTCTGGAACAGTTCCATCGGAACTTTGTTTTGATTTTAAATACCCTATTACTGTTCAGTATAATGATAATTCAACAGTATCTGTGTCAAGTTTTGCAAATTTTGTTCAATTAATTCTTACAGAAACAGTTGAACTGCATATGACTGGGATTGGTTTCCCTTTTACTATTATAATGAGTGATGATAGCTCTGAACAAATTATTTCAAATGAAAATCAATTTGAAACTTTGATAGAGAATTGTGGCTATGCCACACTTTCGTTCGATGAAATAAAAGCTGTTTATGGAACTTGTTTTAATTTTAATTATCCTGTTTCAGTAATTATTAACGGCACTAGTTATACTTTCAATAGTGAGAGTGATGCAGTTGCTTTAGCTGCAGCATTTAGTCAAAAAGTCACTAGTTTCAATTTTGTATACCCCTTTAGTATTAAGTACCTTTCAAATGTTAATGCTAATGTCCCAAACTATTATACATTTACCACTATAATATCAGAATGTAATTGATATATAATATGAAACTTAAATGGATTTTTTTCGGAGTTTTTTTAATTGCCAGTATACTCTGCTTTGTAGTTCTCTTTTTAATGTATACCAAACTTTCATTTATTGACTACCCATATCTTTACTCAGGATTAATATTTTTAGTCCTTTCTATTTTGTCTCTAAGACTTTTAAAAAAATAAAATTTAATAAATAATATTTTGAATCTCTTTCCAAGTCACTAATTGAATATTATTTCTTTTTAGGGCTTCTTGAAAACTATTACTTGAAACAATATCATAATCTAAATTTCTCCATTTAGATCCAAAATTTGGATGATCCACGGAGATTGATTTCATTTCATCGTTGTCATATCCTAAATGAACAATTAATTGACTTAAGCCAGGATTAAGGTTGTTTAAGATATCTAAGTAAAAACTTTCCCATTCATCAAATTCTATTCCTTTTCGGGCCATATAAAAGTTTTCAATCACAACAACATTTTCTGGTTTTGGAAAATTTTCATCAAAATGAACAGCTACCAATTTAGGAACAAAAACAGGCAATTTGTTTTCCTCTCCAATTTCTAAATAGACTTTAAATAGATCTTCATCATAGAACAAAGCCCCTTCATGACTGTCTATGTGTGTTGGTTTTATTCCAATTGATTTTGACAAATCAATTTGAGCTTGTAACTCTCTTTTTAATTCTAAAGGCTCTGCATTTAAAACAAACTTTTTAATATTTTTAAATAATTCACCTTTTTTATTAATTAGAGATGGTGTATCGTTAGGCTGTAAAACTCCGTTCCATTTATAATCCCTCCATTCACTAGTCACAGTCAAGTGAAGCCCAAAATCAATATCAGGGTTTTCAATTGCAAATTCACCTACATCTGAAATATAATCGCAAGGCATCATTATACTACCAGAATTAACATATCCATTTTTTAAAGCTTCAAAACTTGCTTTATTCACAGAATTAGACAAGCCAATGTCATCGGCATGAATAATTAAAAGTTTATCATTTTTTGAATATCCAAGTTTTTTAACCAGTCCTTCATAATTCTGATAATTAGTCTTTCCTAAAATAAATTTTGAAGCAACTTTTAAATCATATATTGGAATCCCCTCATATTCGAAATATCCAAATATTAACAGGAAAACAAGAGTAACTGAAATTAAAGTCAGTTTTAGTAGTCTAATTAGGAGACTTTTAATTTTCAAACTTTTTAATTTTTTATTCCAGGTAAATTTAATGGTTTAGACTGATGCCATTTAAACTCAGTTTTATTTTGAGCTGGATATAGTTCATTTAAGTTGTTAGCGTCAAATAATTTTCCATCCATCATCACTTTTTCTACTGTGTTAGAGTTTCTAATGTTTTCTAGTGGATTTTTTCCTAGTATTACCAAGTCAGCAAGTTTACCTTCCTCGATACTTCCTATGTCATTTTCTAATCCGATTGCTTCAGCACCAATTATTGTAGCCACCCTTAAAGCATCGTGCAAATCAAGTCCTCCTGCTTGCATACTCCATAACTCCCAGTGGTAACCTAAACCTTGTAACTGTCCATGCGAACCAACTCCTACAATTCCTCCGCTTTCAACAAGATCTTTAATGAATTTACCTTGCTCTTCAAATACGTATTCCTCTTTATGAAACCAACCATCATTTCTTCTACGGGACTTATTGTCAAGATGATCTTTAGGGGTAAAGAAATTCAGTTTTTTATCTCCCTGCACATCTTCTGTAGCGTAGTAATAGTTTTCAGCCCAAGGCCCACCATAAGACACCAATAGAGTTGGAGTATAAGCCATTTTTGATTTTGCCATTACTTCCACTAAATCTTTATAAACCGGATAAATAGGAATGTTATGCTCTTGCCCTGGATAACCATCCAACATTTGATTCATGTTTAGTTTAATGTGCAATGCACCTTCTGTAGTTGGCATTAATTTTTGTTCTTTAGCAGCCATTAAAATCCATTGTCTGTGTTTTCTGTTTCCAGTACGATACATTTTAATTGTTTTGGTATTGTAGTACTTGGAATATTGTTTTAAAACATCTTTGGTATGATCTAAGCTTTTAAGATTATAACCCCAATAGCCAACTCCTGGGCCAGTTGAATAGATTCTAGGTCCATGCATTAAACCAGCGCTTACCATATCTCCATATGTTAGTATATCGGTAGTACCCGTTTGAGGATCTCTAATTGTAGTTACTCCATAGGCCAAGTTGGCTGCAAACGACCAAGTTTCGGTTCTATGAACATTTCTAGAAACTCTAACATGTGCATGAGTATCAACAAAACCAGGAACAATAGTTTTTCCAGAAAAATCTATTTCTTTTATTGAATTATCATTTTGAATTTCACCTGACTTACCAACTTTTTTTATTCTGTTATTTTCGATTAGAATATCTCCTTTTTCAATAATTTCCTTTCCCTTCATCGTTATTATTCTTGCATTTTTTAAAATAACGGATCCAATAGCTCTATTTTTTTCTATAAATGTTTTTATTTCAAGTTCGCTAGCCTGATAGCTTTTTACTTTGTCTTTCTTTTTATCTGTATCTTTTTTCTTATTTTTCTTTTCTTTTTTTAATCTTTCTTCATCTGCTTTGGCAAGTGGAATATTGTAGTTAAACAATGATTTTCCTAAAGAGAAATAAACGTTGTCTCCATTTGTTCCCCATGATGCAAACTCTCCACCAAACTTAGTTAGCTTCCTTGCTGGAAACGCAGAGCTACTTGGCTTAGAAACATTAATAGAAAAATCTTTGACTCCGGTGTAAGGAATAGTAACCACATAAACATCATTATTTATTACCGCTAAAGCCTTTTCTTCAACAGGAGATTTAATTATATATGAAGCAGAAGAGGGAGGTGTTTTTCTCCCTGGAGTACCATAAACAGAGATTCCTGTAATTTTTAAAATATTTTTCTCATCAGTTCCATCCCATCTAATTGAACTTAGTCCGCTAGATTTGCCATATAAATGTATTCTGTCAGAATCCATGACAAAATGAGGATATGATCTTCCTTTTGTTTTGTCAATAAAAATATTACTTCCTCCTTTTGAAGAAACCCACATTATTTGAGAATCTACTCCTCCGTTCCCGTATTCAATAAAATCATTTTCTGAGGCTTTTATAAAAACAATTTTGGATCCATTATTATTCCAAGAGGGGTAAGAGTAAACTCCATTTTCTTGTGTTAATTTTGTTGTTTTTTTTCTACTCTTTAAGCTTACTTTATAAATAGCTCCACCTTCAACTTCGTCCCATGTGGTAAAGGCTATTTCACTACCATCTGGACTCCAAACAGGCATGTTTTCAGTGTAATTTAAATTACTTAATCTCACTGGTTCTCCGTTTGGAAGTTGTTTTACATATACTTTTTGAAATGAAGTATATGCTATTTTTGATCCATCAGGAGAAACCTTTGGGTTTCTAATTTGATTCGACACAACTTTAACTTCATCTTCAATAGGGTAATTGAATTTTAATTGTGGACCTAATTCAATATCTTCTTCAACTAAAAACGGAATATTAATTGCATCTCCACCATCAACAGGTATTTTATTTATTTTACCACCATAAGAAGCAATTAGAAATTTACTGTCAGGAGTAAACGTCATAACAGGTAATGTTCCTAAAGTATTTTGAGACTCTATGTCATCTCTTTGAATAGGATAAGCTAGCCATTTTTCTTCTCCATTATTAAGGTTTCTAGCTATTAAACCAGTTTGATCGTTCCATCTTGAGCCATAAACCAACCATTTTCCATCAGATGATAAAGTTGGAGAAAATGCTGAGCCATATCTTGAAGCTACCCTTTCAACTTTTCCGGTATCTCTATCATATTTTGCTAATGAAATTTGAGGAAATTTTGCATTATACTGCCAAGCGTTGGTTTTGCTAGAAAACCAAATGTAACGGTCATTTTTACCAACTGCTATATCACTAACTTTTAAACTAGAAGGTTTTTTTATTAACTCAACTCCTTTTCCTCCAGATTTATGATTTAAAAATAATTTAGAATTTCTACCACCTTTTGTACTAATAATATACTCTCCGTCATTAGTCCACTCAGCTGTCTCCATAAAATAATCATCACCCTTAGTAATTTGAATAGAATCACCATTTTCCAAATCTAAGACCCAAGCATTTGGCCCTCCCGTTCTGTCAGAAACCATTAATAACTGTTTCCCGTCTGGAGAAAATTTTGGATGAGAATCAAAGGCTAATCCACTTGTAATACGAGTAGCTTTCCCGCCTTCAATAGGTAACGTATAGATGTCTCCTAGCATATCAAAAGCTAAAGTTTTTCCGTCTGGGCTAATGTCTAACGACATCCAAGTCCCTTCATCAGTGCTTATTTTGATTTTCCTTTCGGCTTTTAAAGGAAGACCAATTTTTTTCTTTTTAACTTTTGAAGTATCTTTTTCTTTTTCATTATGATCACTTTGAGCAGAGATGCTAAAGGATACTAAAAAGGATATAAGTAGAATTATTTTCTTCATTTTATGTTTTTTTTATGTCAATTAAAGCAACAAGTTAATCGTTAATAATATAAAAATCAATTAATCTCTAGAATTCTTAAATTCGATTATTTTTTTTATTTATAATGTTTATCTTTAAGAATATTTTAATCTCCTAAAAATTAGCAGATTCTTTAATTAGTATATTTTGAAAAAAAGCTTTTTATTTTTTTTATTAATTTTTTTTAATGGCTATAGCCAGGAAGGATTGCCAGTATATACGGATTATCTAACAGAAAATTATTATTTAGTTCACCCTTCAATGGCAGGAGTCAACTCTGTTGGAGGAAAAGTTAGATTAACATCCAGAAAACAGTGGTTTGATCAGGTAGAAGCCCCTAATTTACAAACTTTTACAGCAGATTACAGGTTATCAAATAGATCAGGAATTGGCACCACTATTTTTAAGGATCAAAATGGGTACAGTGCTCAAACAGGGATGTATTTAACATACGCCCATCATATTAGTTTCAATCAATCATTAATTCCCTCTAAAAGACCTTATCCATCCAAAGATGATGATGTTAATCAATTATCTTTTGGAATTAGTATTGGTGGAATACAAAACTCTTTGGATCAAACTTCTTTTGATTTATACGATTTCGATCCCTTAATAGCTGGATTAAAACAAAGTACGGGTTACTCCAACATGGACGTTGGGATGTCTTATGTTACTAATAAGTATTACGCACATTTAACTGTAAAAAACTTATTATTTGCTCCTCATAATTTATACGGAGAGTTTGAACGTTCTAACACTAGTTTAAGGCGTTTGATTACTTCATTTGGATATATTTTTTACACTGAACAACCTTGGTCTTTTGAGCCTTCGTTTTTAGTTCAATATGCAGATCTTTCAAAACAAAAATCCATAGACATCAATTTTAAAACTTATTATAAATTAAGACAGGGAAGGTTGTGGGCTGGATTATCTTACAGGGACAGTATTGATGGGGTTCAATATTTAGATGGACAACTTTTAAAAGAGCAGAGGCTCCAATTAATCACTCCGCTGTTAGGTATTGACTATAAAGATTTTGTGTTTTCTTATAACTATTCATATCAGCAAGGAAATATAAAGTTTGGTTCAGGTGGCTTTCATCAAATTACAATTGGATTTAATTTCCTTCGTGGATCTATAGACTGTGATTGTTTCTAACTACCAATTTCTTACCAGGCTAAAGTGTGATTTAAATTCTCTACCATCTT
>CAJWFY010000024.1 GCA_913031655.1 uncultured Flavobacteriaceae bacterium | reverse complement strand
CTGTTTTAGCAGGAACTCAGGGTGGATTTAATCATAAAAAAACAGACCGTTTAATGTCAATAGCAAAAAAAGGAAGTAATCCTATCATATTTTTTGTTGAAGGCGGAGGAGGAAGGCCTGGTGATGTAGATTTTGATTTAATAAATTCTGGAGGATTAGATTTATCTACATGGACTGAATTTGCTAGATTGAGCGGGAAAGTTCCAAGAATAGCCATTGTCTCTGGCAATTGCTTTGCTGGAAATGCCGCTATAGCCGGATGTGCTGATGTTATTATAGCAACTAAAAATAGTTCATTAGGAATGGGTGGGCCAGCAATGATTAAAGAAGGAGGACTGGGCAACTTTAAACCGGAAGAAATAGGGCCATCTAATGTACAGTTCAGTAATGGAGTTATAGACATTCTAGTAAAGGATGAGCAAGAAGCTGTAGCTAAAACTAAAAAATACTTGTCATATTTTCAAGGAAGTTTGAATGATTGGGAATCTAATGATCAAAATTTAATTCAGGACTTAATTCCTGAAAACAGGAAATATGCCTATGATGTCACTAAAATATTGAAAGGAATTTTTGACAAAGAATCTGTCTTAGAATTAAGGGCAGGTTTTGCTAAGAATATGGTAACATGTCTAGCAAGAATAGAAGGAAAACCTTTAGGGATAATAGCTAATAGCACTAAACATCTTGGTGGAGCAATTGATGGAGATGCTTCTGATAAAGCTTCAAGATTCATGCAGCTTTGTAATGCATTTAATTTACCTATAATTTCATTTTGTGATACACCGGGTTTTATGGTTGGACCAGATCATGAAAAATTAGCATTAGTAAGAAAATCAGCAAGATTATTTTTAAACGGAGCCTCATTAAGTGTACCAATAATATCAATAATTCTAAGAAAAGCTTATGGCTTAGGTTCGATGGCAATGGCTGGAGGAAGTTTCCATGAATCATATCTAGCTCTTAGTTGGCAAACTGGAGAATTTGGTCCTATGGGACTTGAAGCTGGTGTTAAATTAGGTTTTAAAAAAGAACTAGATAATACTAAAAACGAAACTGAAAGAGAAAAACTATATAATAAATTAGTTGATCAAGCCTATAAAAAAGGCAAAGCAATAAACGCAGCTTCAACAATGGAAATAGATGAGGTGATAGATCCGAAAGAAACTAGGGAAAGGATAACACTAGCTTTAGAAAGCTTCAATTTTAAAGAAATAAAAACTAATAAGAGTTTTATAGATTCCTGGTAATTAAATTATTGTTTAACAACTATAAAAGTAGCAGTGGCTCCTGTTGAAAGATTCCATTGGTTTGAAGAAATAAGTTTTTGATTATCATCAAAAACTCTAAGCTCTGCAGTGTTAGGTCCAGATTCACCCTGATTAAGGGCGGTAAAATCAATCTTATTAAAACCTTTGTTCAAAGGAAGTTTAAACCCAGCAAAAGAATTATCTAAATATAAATTATAGATAACTATAGAATCATTAACTAATATCCTTACCCTATCACCATCGACAGATTCAAAATCTCTACATAAAATATTCACATATTCTGATCCAGTAGAAACATCACCCAAATAAGCACCTTTACTGTAATCACTTGATTTTTTTCCTTTTTCTTTATTAAGTTTTTTTAAATATATATCACCGGGATTTAAAAAAGTTTCATCATCATATAATAAACTAGACTTCTTTTTAGATTCTGTTTTTTTTGTAATTGAAAAATATTTTGGGTTGTTAGGACTTATTTGAACATTTTTTAAAACTGAAGAAACAGGTGGTAAAAATTCTATTTTTCTCTTGGATGTTTCCACTTGAGAAAACGAAATAGTTGAGTATAATATAAATACAAAAGATATTCCATTAACAATTTTAAAATAATTCATCAATTTAATTTACAAATTTTAATAATTCAAAAACCATACCGTTAATTAAAATTTCATACTTTTTGTAAAGTTCATCATGTTTTTAAAAAAAAACAAAATAATAAAACTTAACTTTTATTTAAAATGCTTTTTATATTTGAAATAAGAGAAAAAACCTAAAATCAAAACAAAAACTAACGAATAATACACGAAATCAGGTGTAATTACTTTATCTCCACTTGCATATGAATGTAAGCCAGATAAATAAAAATTAACACCAAAATAAGTCATCATTATACTAGAGAAAGCCAAAATTGTCATTAAGTTAAATATCCATTTTCCTCTAAGCCCTGGAATAAGTCTCATGTGTAAAACAAAAGCATAAATCAAAATACTAATTAATGCCCAAGTTTCTTTAGGGTCCCACCCCCAATATCTTCCCCAACTTTCATTAGCCCACTGACCACCAAGAAAATTACCAATTGTTAGCATAATTAGTCCAACAGTTAGTGAAAGCTCATTGATTATTGTTAATTCTTTTAGATTAAGTTCTATCTTTTTTTTATTTTTTTCGTTTGAAATTAAAATCAAAATCAAAGAAACTATTCCAAGGATCATTGACAATGTGAATGGACCATAACTTCCTACTATAACCGAAACATGAATCATCAACCAATAACTGTCAAGTACTGGTACTAAATTAGCTATTGCAGGATCCATCCAACTCCAATGAGCAATCATTAATATCATTGAAGCTACAAACGAAGTAGCTGCTATAGTTAAATTTGACTTCCTGCCAAAAGCAAGCCCTATACCAACAGTTGCCCAAGCTACAAAAATCATTGATTCATAGGCATCGCTCCAAGGTGCATGACCAGCGATATATCCTCTTGCAACAAGTCCTAAAGTATGAAGAACAAAAAGTGAAACAATTAAAATTTTACAAAAAGAAACTAAGAAGTTTACATATCTATTTTCGTAAAATATTTGGAATATTAATAATCCAAACATCAAAGTTCCTACATACATATACCAACTAAATAATTTTTTAAAAACATCATACTTATTATATAATATTTCAGCTTTAATTTTATTCTCGTTAGGAAGAACCTCTGAACCATATTTAGTTTGAAAACCTTTAATACTTTCCAATAATTTTTTTGAATTTGTATAATCTACTAAGTCAATATCTTTTTCTAAAGAAGCTAGATAAAGTGGTAATACATTGTTTACATACAAAGAGTCTATTCCGCTAAACGAATCAGGGTTTAATTCGGAAAAAGAAACCCACTTATTATTTTCGTCATTAGGTATTGGAAATATTTTTAAAATCTTGCCTTCTAGCGCAGAAAATAGCAAATTTACCTTTCTATCTAATTCAATAAAATCTTTTTCAAATTGATTAGGTAATGCCGATTTATAAGAGTTTTCAAGTTGTGTAGATAATTTATAATTACCCTTATCATCAAAAAAATCAACAAAAGAGGCATACTTTTCTTTTTTACCTCTCCCAGCAATCTTTCTTATACTATCATTTCCTCTTTTTAAATAAATAATTGGAACATTATACCACAAATAAGGACTTTTAATTATTGACAACAAGACCTGATCTGCATTTAAATCTTTATACTTGTCAGATTTACTGACCTTCCTTAAAAGCTCAGAAGCAAAAGTATTTAAAGGTTTCATCCTTCCTCCAGAATCTTGTATAACTAAACTACCAAAGTGAGCAGAATGTTCAATACTTACTGGTTTATTAATAATTAAAGAATCAATTTGTTTTAAGTTTTGTGCTTTTGCATGTTCATGGTTTTCTTGAGAAAATGTCATACTTGAAAACATTAAAAACAAAACTAAAAGTGACTTCTTTTTAATTTTAACTTTTTCCAATTGAATAGCTAAATCTTTAAACCTTGTTTTCCCAAAAAACATAATTCCAAGTAAACCTAGATACAATAAAAAATATCCTATATAAGTTATTCCAGTTCCGTAGAAATCGTGATTTACAGATAAAACAGTTCCTTTTTCATCTGGATCAAAAGAAGCTTGAAAAAAGCGATATTTTTTATGATTTAAAATGTGATTCATATAAATATCGTAATCAAAATTATCATCATCTATAACAGTCACTCTACTCATAAAACTACTATAACTCTTTTCAGTCCCTGGATATTTTTCAGCTATAAAATCATTTAATTTTATTTGAAATGGTAATTCATATTCTAGAGAACCATATCTCATTAAAAAATCTAAATTTCCTACTCTAATTTGTTTGAAATCATTTACAATCCCTTTAGCTCCTAAAAGACCAATTACTTTTGATTCATTTTTAGTTGATACCTTTAAAAACAACCCATCATTAAAGGCTCCTTCCTCTTTTGATTTTACTATTTCAAACTTTCCATTGATAATCTCATCAGGAAAAACAAATTGCAAACCTGCCACATTGTATAATGACCTTAGTTGTAGAGTTTGATTGGAATTTTCAATTAACTGACCTTGTTTTTGATCAGCCATTCTTAAATAATCTCCTTCAAATGGGCTATTTATAATTAACTCATCATTAAGAATATTAATATTAATAGCACCTTCTGTAGGGTTATTTAAAGCAAATAATATATTATGAATACTAGTAACATCACCCCATTTAAGGAAATGGTCATGCCTATCTCCTCCACTCGCCTCTACAATTTTTAAAAATTGATCTCCTTTTGAATTTTCAATTAAATCTTCTTTAGCATTTTCAATGAAATCTACATACTCTATTGTAAAAGGCTGATTATTGAAGTCATAATTCCAAGTAAAAGAATTATTTACATGCTCGGAAAGCAACATGTCATCTTCAAGTTTTTTTCTAGCAATCTCTCCATTAACATCTCCGTCAACCATCACTGTTAAATATGTTTTTTCAGATAAAAACATCTTTGACGTATTGTTCTCTCTAATTGGCATAACACCTTCGAAACCTATATAACGAGTAACAAAAGCACCTAAAATTATCAAAATCCAGGAAATATGTAGCGCTAATACTGGCCATTTTTCAAACCTTAATAAATTATATCTTTTGATATTTAAAATAAAATTTATAACAAAAAACCCTATTATTATTTCAAACCAGGTTGCATTATAAATTAAAATTTTTGCAGTATCTGTACTATAGTAACTTTCAATAAAGGTTCCAATAGCCATTGCTAAGGCGAATGAAATAAATAAAAAGGCAGTAAGTCTAGTAGAAATTAAAAAGGAAATTATTTTGTTACCCATTTATTAGTAAAATTACAGTCTTTATTGTCTTTATTTATATTGATGTATGTTTCATCAATCTTTTCAACCATCCAAGTTTGGATTTTGTTAAGTTGTTTTTCCCTAAGAGCTAAATCTTTTATTTTAATATAATCCTTAGAGTAATCAGCTATATGCTCATCGAACCTGTTACTTACTTTTATTATTTTATACTTCTTAACACCTCTTCTATCTTCTTCCAGTAATGGATTCGAAATTTCATTATCTTCTAATCTTTGTGCTTGACTATACAAAACAGGGTCCATTTTCGTGAGTTCAAACCTAGTGTCTCCAGTCGTAGGGTTAATTAGTACCCCTCCGTTATTTTTAGTTTCTTCTTCATCAGATAAAGATTTTGCAGCTTCTTCAAAAGTCAATTCTCCTTCAACGATTCTCTTTCTAATTAAATCTATAGTACGTTTAGCCTCTACCAAAGCTTCGTTAGTAATTTCAGGGATCAACAATATGTGTCTAACATCAACTTCCTGTCCTCTTATTTTCTCAACTTTTACAATATGCCAACCACTAGGTGATTCAAATGGAGATGAAACTTCACCTTCCCTTAACCTATAAGAAACGTCTCTGAATTCTTTTACCATTTGAGGTCTACTCCTGTTTAAGGTATATTTTCCTCCATTTGACCTTGAACCAGGATCTTGTGAATATAAAATAGCCTTAGTTGCAAATGAAGAACCATTTACAACTATGTCATTTTTAATAGTTTCTAAACGTTTGATTACTTTCTCTTCATCTTCTTTAGAGACTTCTGGATTAATTATAATTTGAGCTAACTCTAATTCTGCGCCAAAAACTGGTCTTTCGTATTTTGGAATAGAATTAAAGAACTGTCTTACTTCTTCAGGTGTAATTTCGATCTCATCTACTATTTTGTTTTGCATTTTCTCAGATAACTGGCTAAGCTTATTGATTTCAAACAGTTCTGATCTAAAAGATTGCTCATCTTTCTTTTTATAAAATTCTAATACTTTATCTAAGCTTCCAAGCTGATCAATAAAATAATCAACAGTTTTGTCTACGTAAGCATATATCTGATTATTATCAACTTCTAAACTATCTTGCTCAGCATGATGAGCATATAGCTTATCCTCCATTAATTTACCTAGTAAACTACATCTAGTTATATTTTGCGTTGAAACACCTTGAGACTGAAGGTCAATTAATGTTTTATCCACATCTGATTCTAATATTACATAATCTCCAACAACAGCAGAAACACCATCAATTTTTATTTTCTTTTGAACAGCATCAGGATTAATAGTTGATTGAGAAAAATTAATGTTAATAAATAACATTACAAGAGCAGAGAAGAAATATTTACTTATTTGTTTCATAAAATTCAAATTCTTTTTTTTGGATCGCATCGTCAATTAAATCTTTTTCAAATTTACTAATAAACTCTAATTTCTTCTTATTTAATAGAACTTGTTTTAAGGTAGGTCTAATAAACTCAATTGGTGCTAAATCGTTTCTAAAAATAGATTTATTAATTTTTATCAAATATAATTCTAAAGAATCTTCTACACGATAAAATAGTGAATTTTTTAAAATTCTATTTTTAATATTTAAGTTAATCTGAGGAAGTTTATTGAAAAAAATATTTTTATTAATCCACACGGAATCCTTGAAATAATAAGAAGAAAACTGTAAAGAAATTGAATCTAAAAACTCTATATCATCTTTATTAAACCTTCTAAACCTTTTAACAACATCCTTGATATTGTAGTTGTCTCCTTTTATTTTTAAATATCGCGCTTTAATCAAATCTTGATTTAATTTAAAATTTGATTTATTTAAGTCATGATATTTCTTTATTTCATCTTCTGTGATTAAAGTATCCATAAGTGCTTTAACCATTTTTTCCTGATAAGTATGTGAAAGCAAATCATTTTTATAAGATTGAACAAGCTCTAATAGTTTTGATTGTTCTTCCTTATCAAGGTTAATCAAGGCCTTATCATAAAGAATATGATTTTTAGCCCATTTCAAAATTTGATTCTTCACATAAATTACACTATCCTCATATGATAAATTCTTAGGAAGAACATCTTTAATATCATCAAAATAGAAGTAATCATCTTGTATTCTCGCTAAAGAAGATTCAGGCGCAACTTTAAAGTATTGACAGCCTAAAGCTAGCACAGAAAAAAAAAATATAAATATGAAATTTTTTATTTTCAAAGTAA
Organism: uncultured Flavobacteriaceae bacterium; assembly: GCA_913031655.1. Taxonomy (GTDB): domain Bacteria; phylum Bacteroidota; class Bacteroidia; order Flavobacteriales; family Flavobacteriaceae; genus MAG-121220-bin8. The sequence continues at coordinate 7,623 of CAJWFY010000024.1, read as the reverse complement.
TATTATCTAGAATAATTAGGAGATTCTTTTGTGATAATTACGTTGTGAGGGTGACTTTCTTGAATTCCAGCGCCAGTAATTTGAATAAATCGACTCTTTGTTTGTAACTCTTGAATGTTTTTACTTCCACAATAACCCATTCCTGATCTTAATCCACCTGCAAATTGATGAATACTCTCCAAAAGTTCTCCTTTATAAGGAACTCTCCCCACAACTCCCTCAGGGACAAGTTTATCAGAATCACTAACTAAATCTTGAAAATAACGATCTTTACTTCCTTTTTGCATAGCTTCTATAGACCCCATGCCTCTATAAGATTTAAATTTTCTTCCCTCATAAATAATAGTTTCACCAGGGGACTCTTTTGTTCCTGCTAAAAGGGAACCCAACATAACACAATCTGCCCCGGCGGCAATAGCCTTAGTGATATCACCAGTATACTTAATCCCTCCATCAGCAATTACCGAAACACCTGATCCTTTAATCGCATTAGAAACTTCATTAATTGCAGATAATTGAGGGTAGCCAACTCCAGCAATAACTCTAGTTGTACAAATTGAACCTGGTCCTATACCTACTTTAACTCCGTCTGCACCTGCTTTCACTAAAAAAAGTGCAGCTTCGGCGGTAGCTATATTCCCAACTATAACATCTAGACTGGGAAAATCTTTTTTAATATTTTTTAAAATATTTAAAACTCCTTTAGAATGCCCGTGAGCCGTATCTATTACAATTGCATCAACTCCAGCCTCAAATAAGGCTTTACATCTAATTATAGAGTCATTAGAAACTCCAACAGCTGCTGCAACTTTTAGCCTCCCATACTTATCTTTATTAGAAATTGGTTTTAAAGATAATTTTTGAATATCTCTAAATGTGATTAAACCAACTAGATTTTTGTCTTTATCAATTACTGGTAGTTTTTCAATTTTATATTTTTGTAAAATCTCTTCTGCTTCACCCATTGTAACCCCTTCGTTAGCAGTTATTAAATTAGTTGTTGTCATTACTTGAGAAAGAGATTTTTTATTTTCTTTTTCAAACCTTAAATCCCTGTTAGTTACTATACCAATTAATTTATTTTTAGAATTTATAATTGGAATCCCTCCAATACTGTACTCCTTCATGCAACGCTTTGCTTCAGCTACTAATGCATCTTTTTTTAGAGTAACAGGGTTTAAAATCATTCCAGATTCTGATCTTTTAACTTTTTTGACTTTACCAGCTTGCTCTTCAATTGTCATACTCTTGTGAAGAACACCTAACCCTCCTTCTTGAGCCATTGCTATTGCCATTTTACTTTCTGTTACTGTATCCATAGCAGCAGAAACGATAGGAATATTTAAATTTATATTTCTTGAAAATTTAGATTTTAAATCTACTTCGTTTGGAAGGAATTCAGAATAAGATGGAACTAAAAGAACATCGTCGTAAGTTAAACCAGTTCCAAGAAATTTTTTATTGATTGAGTTCATAGCAATTAACCTGTTAATTGCATGTAAATATACTAAAATTAAGACTTAAATTTGTTAAAAAGTTTTGAAGCATTATTATAGCATGATTCGAAGTTCAGAGAATTAATATTTAAAGAGATCTTTTTAGAATTAAAATAGGTGATTATTTTTTCAGTAGGGAAATTTCCCGTGAGATCATCCTTGGCCATTGGACATCCACCAAAACCTTGAATAGCTCCGTCAAAAACTCTACACCCTGAACTGTAAGCTGCATTAATTTTATTGTACCATTGATCTGGTTTTGTGTGAAAATGAGCACCAAATTCAATTTCAGGATATTTTAGTACTGAATTAGAAAAAATTTGTAAAATATCAGATTCTTTTGCAGATCCAATTGTATCAGACAAAGAAATATTCTTAATATTCATCTGACTCAGTAAGTCAATCCAACTTTCTACAATTTCATAATTCCAGTAGTCTCCGTAGGGGTTTCCAAAACCCATAGATAAATAAACAACAATATTTTTATTATGAATTTCTGTTAAGTTTATAATACTTTCTAATTCTATAATCGATTCTTTAATCGATTTATTTGTGTTTCTCATTTGAAAATTTTCAGAAATCGAAAAAGGATAGCCTAAATAATCAATTTGAGAGAAACTACATGCATCTTTAGCTCCTCTTACGTTAGCAACAATAGCTAATAATTTAGATTTAGTTAGACTTAAATCCAAATTATCTAAAACATAACCTGTATCTCTCAACTGAGGAATCGCAGTAGGCGAAACAAAACTTCCAAAATCAACAACATCGAAACCTACCGAAAGAACAGATTGTAAGTAAGAAATTTTATCTTTTGAGGGAATCCAATTCTTAATTCCTTGCATTGCATCTCTAGAACATTCTACAACCTTGATTAAAGACATATTATCACTAATTTAAATGAATATCCATATAGAAATAAATATATAAACAAATATTTCTAGCCAGAATAAATTTTTTGCAAACAAACTATCTTTATAAACTAGTGCCTTGAGACTTGAAGCGAATAAAGAAACAGTGACAAAAACAAAAGTAGCTTGAATCCAAAATAGTATTCCCAATATAGCAAATTGAATTTGACTATTTAAATTGTCATGAAATAAAAAACTTGGAAACAACACAATAAAAAATAAACTAACTTTTGGATTTAATAAGTTCATTAACAGCCCTCTTTTAAAATCATTAGATATAAATCTAATTGGCAAATCATTTTGATATATTTCTTTTCGATTTTGAAAAGTTTTGAAAGCTAAAAAAATAAGGTAAGAAGCTCCTAAAAACTTTAAAACAAAAAATAAATTTTGATTTTCTTTTATTAATAATGAAAAACCAATAATTAATAAAAAAGTATGGAAAAATAAGCCGGTAGTTAATCCTAAAGATGTCATTATAGCCTGTTTTTTTCCTTTATTAAAACTTTGAGAAATAACAAATAAAATATCTGGACCTGGTGAAATAGTTAGTGCTAAAGATGATAGAACAAAAGTTAAAACAATGTCATAATTCATAAATTAAATTTAACAAATTATGTAATTAAAATTATAAAGTATGTGTTAATTTTGCTCAAAAAATTTTATGACAAATATTCAAAGACTAGAAAAAAGTTTATCTAAAACCAGATCAAGGTTGATTTCTCACCCTCTTTACAATCAACTTGATACAAAGAAAAAGCTGACTAGCTTCATGGAAATTCATGTTTTTGCCGTTTGGGATTTTATGTCACTAATTAAAGCCCTACAACGAAATCTAACTTGTATAGATGTGCCATGGGTGCCTAATTTAAATAATTTTTCAGGCAGACTAGTCAATGAAATAGTTTTAGCAGAAGAAAGCGATGTAGACTTAAATAATAATCCCAAAAGTCATTTTGAACTTTACTTAGAATCTATGAAAGACATTGGAGCTGATCTTTCATTAATAAATAAATTTATAAAAAAAATTAGTTTGAATAAATCTTATGAAAAAACAATAAATGACATCGAAATTCCAAAAGAAATAAAGGAATTTATGGATTTTACATTTAAAATAATCAGATCAAATAAGAATCATTTGATCGCTAGTGTATTCACTTTTGGAAGAGAAGATCTTATTCCAGATATGTTTATTGAAATTGTAAAAAAACTTTCTCAAGAAAATTCTATAAAAACTGAATCATTAATTTATTATTTAGAAAGACATATTGAAATAGATTCAGATGAGCATGGCCCAATGGCTCTTAAAATGATTCAAGAACTTTGTGGAGGTGATGAAAATAAATGGAACGAAGCAATAATTGTTTCAGAAAAGGCATTAAAAATGAGAATAAAATTATGGGATCACATTTCTCAAAAGATTAATTGATGATTTTAGCAATCACTTAACTAAGTTCTTATTATAAGCTAAACCAATATTAGTTTTTTTTCATAACTTCCCTTTCATTAAAATAAATAAACCATGATAAAAAATATTTTTTCTTTTATTGTTATCTCATTGCTGACAATAAATTTTTCTTATTCACAATTATCAAAAGCAAAGAGATTTGCAAAGACAATAAGTGCTGAAGATTTAAGTGAACATCTTTATATATATGCTTCTGATGAATTTGAAGGAAGAGACACTGGTAAAGAAGGACAAAAAAAAGCTGTAGAATATTTAAGGAATTACTATAAATCCATCGGAGTTGAAGCTGGAGATCTAGATGGAGATTATTTTCAGCCAATGACATTAAAGATGAGAGGCAGAAGAGGTAACCCTGGAAGTACAGTAGATAGTGAAAATGTAATTGCAATTATAAAAGGCTCTGAAAAACCGGAAGAATATGTAATACTTTCTGCTCACCTTGATCATGTTGGGATTGATAAAGATGGTGAGATTTATAATGGTGCTGATGATGACGGCTCTGGAACTGTAGCTTTATTAGAAATAGCCCAAGCATTTAAAAAAGCTGTTGACAAAGGAAAAGGACCTAAAAGATCTATAGTTTTTCTTCATGTAACTGGGGAAGAAAAAGGGCTTTTAGGATCTAAATACTATACTGACAATCCTGTTTATCCATTAGAAAATACTGTGGTTAACTTGAATGTAGATATGATTGGACGTATTGATCCAACCAGAGAAGCTGAAAACGATGATTATATTTATTTAATAGGCTCAAATCACGATAGTAATGACCTTCACAATCTATCTGAAGAAACAAATAAAGAAACTGTTAATATGACACTTGATTACAGGTTTAATGATAAAGAAGATTCTAATAGGTTTTATTACAGAAGTGATCACTATAATTTTGCAAAAAACGGTATTCCTATAATCTTTTATTTCACTGGAACTCATGAGGATTACCACAAAATAACTGACACACCAGACAAAATTGAATATGATCTGTTAGAAAGAAGATCTAAACTTATTTTCTATACTGCATGGAATATAGCAAATAGAGATAGAAGAATTATAGTTGATCCAAAGCCTGAAAAGGTTGTAGTGTCTGTTGATGACTTAAAACATTTTACTGGTGTTTATAGTAATCCTCAATTTCCTACTGAAATGAAAATTATTGAACTTAATGGAAACTTAGCAATGGTTCCTAATGGAAGAAGTAATGATGAAGCTATGGAATTAAGTGCCCTTGGAGACAACAAGTTTAAAATCACTATGGCAGGTATAGATATTGAATTTATAGATAAAAAAATGAAATTCAACATGGGAGGAAGGGAAATGATGTTTAATCTTGTTCCACCTCCTCCAATTGGAGACGAAGTTGCGGAACCAATGAGAGTTGAACTGGGTGTAAACGATAAAGATCCTAAAGCTCCACCACCACCTGAAAAAAAATAAAATTATTAATAAAAAAATATTTATTTTTTATGCAGTTTTTATTTTTTAAAAATATCATTCAAAACTGCAGCAAGTGTTAATCCCCCCTTATGTAGTTGACTTTTAATCAGAGAAAAGTTTTTTTCTATGTACTCACTATTTATGTTTTTTTTAAGTAAAATTTGAGAATATATTTTTTTTACTTGTTGTTGGGATTCGAAAGACCAATCTTTAGGACTCAATGATACTTGAGTTTTTTGTTTATTTAACAGTTCATTCGATAAACTTTTATAATCAAGTGTATAATATTCAATGATTTGAGTATCCCAGACTCTATGTAAGTTCGAAACTTTCCCTAAAAAATCAATTTTAATATCATTACCTCCTCTGTCTTCGAATCTTCCAACATGTAGAGGTTGATGAATGTCACCCACTAGGTGAACTAAATATTTTAAATAAAATGATTTCATCTCTTTAGAAGATTTTTCTTTTTTTAATACTTCTATACATTTATTAATTGCCTTAATTATATCACCCTTTGGGTTTTTGATAATCTCATGATACTCCTTATCTAAAGGCATATTAACATAATGCCAAGAATTATACTTTCTAAATTCAGGATTTGATCTCATTTCATCAGCCCAAGTACTAACTAAAGCAAGCGATTGACCATCCAATATTTTGTAAATTTCACTTAAAGCATTTGGAGATAGATTCTGGGTTGCAATCTCACCTATTACTTGATGCCCTACTCTTCCCCAAACATCTTCGTTACTATGTAATGTTTGAGAGAATATTAATAAAAGTAAAATTGATATTTTTTTATACATAAATATTTATATTAATTATAAGATTTTTTAATTCTTGTTGATATTATATTCAAATATAAAAAACGTTAAACCTAAATCAATAGAAAAAATACACTTACTAATTTTAAGAAATTATTTTAGAGTTGTAATCGAATTTAGAGTCTCAAAATTTACATCGATTTACTAAAATATATCTTTGGATTTAAGGAATATTTAAATACTTGTGAGTTTGAAGTGACACCCTCCATTTATCGTTACGCATTACGTAGTCAACTATAATTGGCATAATTTTATCTCTTTTACTCCATTCAGGTTGAAGGTATAAAATACAATCTTTATTTACCTTATTAGATTCATTTTCAGCAAATTTCAAATCATTTAAATTGTGTATTATCATTTTTAATTCATTTGCTCTAACATATGCTTCATCTAAAGGATTTTTATTTTTTTTGGGCGACAAGCAAATCCAGTCCCAATTTCCAGTCATTTTATAAGCACCAGAGGTTTCAATGTGTGTTTTAATATTATTTTTCTTTAATAATTTTGTTAAAGGAAACATGTCCCACATCAATGGTTCTCCACCTGTAACAACAACAGTTTTAGAATGTATTTTAGCCTCTCTAACAATACTTAGAATATCTGTAGGAGGATGAATACTTGCATCCCAACTTTCTTTAACATCGCACCAATGGCACCCGACATCACACCCACCTAATCTTATGAAATATGCTGCTGATCCTTTATAAAAACCTTCTCCTTGAATTGTATAAAATGCTTCCATTAAAGGAAGTAAAACACCTTGATTTATTTTTATAGTATCATCATTTGAAATCATGCAGCAAATATATATATCATAAAATCAATTATGATATAAAAGGAATTATTACTTTTAACAATCTTTTATATAAACATGAAAAAAATCACACTAATTTTATTATTGACTTTAACTTTCGGATGTAAAAATGGGGATTATACAATTGCTAAAGGGAAAGTTGGAAAAATAAACTCAGAAACAATTATTAAAAATCTAGACTCAATATTTGTTTTAGATTCAATTTCTAGAAGAATAGGTGAAGGGGATTATATGTTTTCAGGTAATGATAATTATTTAATTTTTGACAAACAAAATGACCATCTATTAACATTAACCCCAAAACAACAACATGATATCAATGAAAAAATAGAGACTATTGAAATTATAAGTAACAAATACTCAACAGAAAATGGTCTTAGAGTTGATGGTACTTTTGAAGACATTCAGAATACACATAATATTTCTGCAATTCAAAACACTATCAATAATATAATAGTGTTTGTAGATGAAATTGATGCCTATTTTATTATTGATAAAAATAACCTTCCAATTGATTTAAGACTTGGAACAAATAATAAAATTAAAGAAATAAATATCCCGCCCAGTTCTAAAATTAAAAAATTTATGATTGGATGGTATTAAACTATTAATGTGAACAAATTACCTCCTTTCCATTTAGCCATTTCTGTAAACAACTTAGAGGTTTGTAGAT
>CAJWFY010000023.1 GCA_913031655.1 uncultured Flavobacteriaceae bacterium | reverse complement strand
ACAAATAATGAATAAACTAATGAACAGTATATAAACATGTTTGTAGGGAATTTATATTTTTAATAAAAAATGAAAATAAGCATTGGAAATGATCATGCAGGTCCAGAGTATAAAAAAGAAATTATTTTCCTTTTAGAATCAAAAGGCTATCAAATTAAAAACTACGGAACCAATTCAATAGAAAGTGTAGATTACCCTGACTTTATTCATCCAGTAGCAAAAGATATTTCTGAAGGAAAAGCAACTTTTGGCATCATTATTTGTGGAAGTGGAAACGGAGCAAACATGACGGCAAATAAATATTCAAAAATAAGGTCTGCTTTATGTTGGAATAAGGAAATTGCTGCATTAGCCAGACAACATAACAACGCTAATATATTAAGTCTACCGGCCCGGTTTATTTCAATTGAGCAAGCAAAGGAAATGGTTTTAACTTTTTTAAACACCGATTTTGAAGGTGGGCGTCATCAAACACGGGTAAATAAAATACCCTGTTAATTATGATTGTTTTTAAGTGCAAACCCTTCAATAGTCTTAGTCTTGAGGAACTCCTAAGCATATTAGCATTACGTTCAGAAGTTTTCGTCGTAGAACAAAATTGTGTTTATCAAGATATTGATGGAAAGGACAAAAAGGCATTACATATCGTAGGGTATTTAAACGAAGAAATTGTTGCATATGCAAGAATTTTTGATAAAGGCGTTATTTATCCCGAGTATTGCTCTATTGGAAGAATTGTAACATCTTTTACCGAAAGAGGAAAAAAATTTGGCCACCAGTTAGTAGAGTTTTCAAGAAAACAATGCCACAAAAGTTTTAACGGTAGGGCTATTAAAATTTCTGCCCAGGCACATTTAGAAAAATTTTATGGCCTACATGGTTTTTATGCCTCTGGAGAGACTTATTTAGAAGATGGTATTCCGCACATAGGAATGTTGCTATCAAACTCTTTTTAAATTTATTCTTTGAAAAACAAAGCCTCAGTTTCATCAATTATTTCAGACGTTAAGGGTAATTTTTTACCTTTATAAATCAACATACAACTACCTCCAAAAAGTAATTTATGTTCAATATTTTTCAACCCTCGTCTTAATTGTCTTTTTATTTTATTTCGATCTACAGCATTTTTAAAGTTTTTTTTTGGAACAGAAACGCCTGCAAATAAAAAAAACGCATTTTCTTTTTTCAAAACCTTCAACACTAAACTTTTTGTGTTATGCCCATTTTTATTACTAAAAAGAGCATCTAAAGTATTTTTACTTTTAAGTCGTTTTAAAGTAAATTTATTCTTTTGGAGTGACATAAAAATTATCTGTTTTATCAATGTCAGCCATTAGATTGCTTGGATCAATTACAACGGCTTCAATCTGATTTTTTTCCTTAGAAACAGTAAAAGAATAGTTCAAATTTGCCCAATTCCAATCCGGTTGAATTTCCCACTCAAGATCATATGGGTTTTCCTTCTCTCCACGCATTAATGAAATAGGGATATAATGCAGTTCGAATTCGCCACTTTTATATTGAACCAAAACTTCGAGAGGCATTGGCATTACTCCTTTTCTTTTTAAAAGAATTGTTGTTCCGGACGTCGCCTCTTCAACAGCATCAATAGAATAATCTATCGTATTTGTTGTTTGTGTCCAGTCGGTTAAAAACCATTGAAGTTGAATTCCAGAAATACGCTCAGCGATTCTTCTTAAATCATTTGGAAGGGGGTGTTTAAACTTCCACTCATTATAATAGGTTTGAAGAATCTCAAATACTTTTTCTTTTCCCACGATGTAACTAAGTTGTCCTAAAAAAACAGCCCCTTTGCTGTAGGCGGTTCTTTCATAAGCATAGTTGTGGTAATATCGGTTTGCATTTGTGCTTTGGGGCATTTCTCCGCCCGATGCTGCTAAAGCATAGTAGCCCCTATAAGATCCCTCTAAAGGAAAATCTTTATTCTGATTCAGAATATCATTTTCAGCTAAACTGGAAATAAAGCTAGTAAACCCCTCGTCCATCCACTCGTGTTTTGTTTCGTTAGTAGCCAAAATATGCTGAAACCATGAGTGTGCTAATTCGTGAGCAGTAACACCAAAAAGAGAACCATAATTTCTTCCACCAGTAATTAAGGTAAGCATCGCATATTCCATACCACCGTCACCTCCCTGAACAACAGAGTATTGTTTATAGGGATATTGACCTATTTTTGTATTGTAATATTGCATTAATTCCGCTGTATGCGGCTGAAGTTTCTTCCAGTTTTCAATAATTTCAGGATCATTTTTATAAAAAAAGTGAAGATCCACATCGTTTGGACCAGGGTAGGTGTCGTGAATATAATCAACATCAGCCGCCCAAGTAAAATCATGAACCATGGGCGCAATGTAATGCCATGTTATTTTCCCCTTTTTTGTTTTTGCCCTTTTACGATCTGAGTACCCTTTTCCAATTGCCTCGGCGTTTTGAAGATATCCGCTCGCCGCAACCATAAAATCTTTATCTAATGTAATTTTCACATCAAAATCTCCCCAAACACCATGAAACTCTCTACCAGTATAAGGATCAGCATTCCATCCTTCGCTATCATATTCAGCCATTTTAGGGTACCATTGAGCCATGGAAAAGGCAACACCTTCGCTAGAATTTTTACCGGCCCTTCTAATAACATCTGGTACATGACCTTCAAAGGCCAACTCAAAAAGTGCGCTTTCTCCCGGGGCTATGGGAGTATGGAGCGGAACTTCAAGAATTGTTTCTGAGTCAACGGGATTAAGTAAAACACCGTTCTGAGTTAACCCACTTACCCTTAAGTAACCCTGTTGATTAGGCGTTAACGAGTCTAAACTAATTTTGAAACGAGTATTTTTGTCAGCAGAATTTTTTTGGCGAACCGCCATTTCACTTCCCGGTTTAAACGCGTTAAAATAGAGGTGGTAGAAAACCTTATTAAGAGTTTCGGGAGAATTATTGGTGTACACAATTTTTTGAACCCCACTATATGTTGCACTTTTATGGTTTAAAGCGACCTCCATGGTATAGTCAACAGCCTGTTGCCAATACTGACTTTGGGCAGATTGAAACATAATAAGGCCAAGAAAAAAGAAAACAAACTGTTTCATTATATATAATTTATGTTTGATAAAGATACTTCTCGTTTAGGAATTAAAATAATAATCAAAGTTAAAATGCTCTTTTAACCTAATGCCTTTGTCTGTTTTTTGAAGACTAATTAATTCATGGTGTGGATCATGCTCTAAAAGCAGAAAAGCGTTTTCCAAAAGCGCCTTCTCTAAAAACAAGGTCTTTTCGTCAAGCGATAACAATGGGCGGGTGTCGTATCCCATGATATAAGGAATAGGAATGTGTCCTACTGTTGGAATGAGATCAGCTGCATAAAACACTTTTTCCCCTTTATATTCTATAAGCGGAAGCATTTGCTTTTCAGTATGTCCATCTGCCAAAAAAACAGAAAAAGGAAGGCCGGTATTTTCTAAAAAAGGGCCTTTTCCTTTAATTAAATTTAATTGTCCACTTTCTTGAAGAGGCATAATGTTTTCAGGAAGAAAGGATGCTTTTTCTCTTAGGTTTGGATTTGTGGCCCACTTCCAATGAGATTCATGTACCCAAAAAGTGGCGTTTTTAAAAGCAGGTGACAGCACCCCACTTTTAGAGCGTTGAATTGCGCCACCGCAATGATCAAAATGTAGGTGGGTGAAAAAAACATCGGTAATGTCGTCTCTATGGAAGCCCGCTTTTGCCAAAGAATGGTCAAGAGAATGCTCCCCCCAAAGGCCATAATGAACAAAAAAAGAGTCTCCTTGTTTGTTTCCCATTCCTGTATCTATTAAAATTAAACGCTCTTCGTCTTCAATTAGAAGAGAGCGTGTTGCCATTTCAACACGATTTTTTTCATCTGCGGGGTTAGTTCGCTCCCATAAAGCCTTTGGAACTACCCCAAACATTGCGCCACCATCAAGTTTAAAATTTCCTGCCTCTATAGGGTAAAGCTTCATTTATTTAGTTTTATTCTAGCCAAAACATCCGTTGAGGTAAGATAAAGATAATCCTCAGCTTCGTCAAAAGCACAATTTGCCGTTGCTTTTCCTGGACGAATTGTCCCTAAATGTTTTCCCTCTTGGCTAATAACTAAAACACCGCCCGGACCAGTGGCAAAAATTGTTCCAGAAGAATGCACTTTTAATCCATCAAAAGAACCAGGACCTTTTCTTGAAATGTTTTTTGCATCAAAAAACACCCTTTTATTTTTTAAGGCTCCATCTAAATAGTCAAAGGCGGCTATAATTAAATTTTTACGGTCAGAATTCCCTATGTAAACTGTTTTTTCATCTCTTGAGAACGCAATACCATTAGGGCGTGACAGAGTTTTATCTAAAAGGACAATTCCTTCATTTTTTGACCATTTAAAGATTCCATTAAAATCAAGTTCTTTTAGGGAATCATCGTCTTGTTGGTCTAGCCCATAAGGAGGGTCTGTAAAAAACAAATCTCCGTTTTTAGAAAAGACTAAATCGTTAGGACTATTTAGCCACTTTCCTTCAAAACGATCAACAACAGTCTCGTAGGAGGGCGGTTCAAGCTGCCAATCACCTTTTAATCGAGCAACCCTACGATCACCATGTTGGCAAAGCACAAGGACGCCGTTTGAATCTAAAACCAGCCCATTGGCTCCCTCGCTCGAGCTATGGGGAGCATGATTAGTCATTCCGCTGGGATTTAAAAAAAGAGAAACACCCTGCCGCTCTGTCCATAAATAAGCTTTGTTTTTAGGCACGTCCGTAAATAGAATGCCATTAAGTTTCGGGACCCAAACAGGCCCTTCGGCCCAACTAAAGCCGTTGGCAAGGACTTTAATTTTAGACTCTTTTGAAATATAAAGAGCCATATCAGGGTCCAACTGTTCAATTTCTCCAACAAAATCCTGGGCTTTTGCAGCCAATACACTCAAAAAAACGAATATGAAAACGAATTTATTAAACATGCTTTTTTTTACAAAGTACAAAAATCAAAAGGCAGGATGAAAAATTAATTTATTTCTGCTTTTTAAGAAGATTTACAAGGTCTTTTGCAAAGGTAACCATGATTTTAATTTCTTGAAGCCCAGAAAGCCGATCATTCCCCTTTATTAATAATTGCTTACCGTTAGACTCTATGTGGAAAATAGGATGGCTTTCAAAAAAGTAGATCAGATCGGAATTAAACAGTGCCTTTATTTCAACATGGTCATTTCCACTTAAATGAAAACGTTTTGAAAAGTCAGGGTGTTTTTTAAAATTAATATCATTAAAGCCCGCCCATTGGTAAAGAGCAGTCTTAAAGTCTTCTTTATCAAGAACAAACACAGGAAGCGCAACAGGGCTTTTAAACAGTAAAAAAGTTCCTTTTAAATCCTCTTTAGTAATAAATGCACCTTCAGAATAAGACAGGTCAAAAACACGAAATTTTTGTTTTTCGTGGACCAGCGTGTTTACGCTATAATTCACCACCTTAGATTCAAAAAACAGAAAACCTTTAATTCCCTTAGGGTTGCTGTTTATTTTTGGCAGGTATTCCCAGGATAATTGTTTTGCAAGATCCGAAAGGTTTTTTTGTCGGTTTGTCAAAGAATTTTTCAACCCCATGAGCATATTTATCGGGAGGCTTTTTCGAACAGCAAAAGGATGCTGGGTTTGGGCGGCGTGAATGTCCAATCCAATGGTTTCAAAAAGCCCATTTTTTCGATCAAATGAGCGCTGATAGTCATACAAACCTTCCATTACAGTGTGGTCAACAAAATCACAGAGTGAAAAATCAACGATAGCATGTTCGCTTTCAGGAATTTGATCTAATTTCAATTTAAGCCTATAAAAGTTCAAAAAGCTACAAAAGTTTTTGACACTCACATAATAGTTTCCGGTACGTTCTTCACGATACATTAAAACATTTGGTTTAAAAACATTTAATGAAAAAAGATATAGGCTTTTGCGCAAGAAAAGGTGAGTGATAAAAGTAGAAAGTATACCGGCAACAATTCCTGTAACGAGACTTGTAAAAAGAGTTGTAACCAGCGTAATAATAAAAATGAGTGCTTGTTCAGGACCAATCTTATAGATACGAACTAAATTTTCAGGAGAGGCAAGTTTATAGCCAGTAAAAACTAAAATGGCTGCTAAAGCCGTTAATGGAATACGCTGGATTTGATCACCCAACAGGACCACAAAAAGCACCAAAAAGATTGCATGAAAAAAGTTAGCAGAGCGATTTGTGCCACCATTATTTGCATTTACAGAGCTCCTAGCAATTACAGTTACAACGTTGAGCCCTCCTAAAAAACCGCTCACAATACTTGCTAAGCCTAGAGCGCGGAGGTCTTTGTTAACGTTTGACCGCCTTTTTTTGAGGTCCAACTTGTCAACGGCCTTAATGCTTAATAAAGATTCAATTACAGCAATCAGTGTAATTGAAACGACCACACCAAGAAAATCAAGATCTAATAATTTTTCAAAGTTGGGACGCGGAAGACTGGAAATTATTTTCGCAGGAATTTTAATTAATAATTCTGGCGGTATTGGCACAACCTCTTTTAGCACAAGCTGATAATAATAGCCAATACCAATAGAACCAACCACAACCCACATAGGCGCAGGAATTAAATGAAAATAAGGGTTTCTAATCTTACTGTAAAAAAACAAAAAGAAAAGGCTAATAACCCCAATTATTCCAGCAAAAGGACGGAAACCTAAAAAGAGAAGCAGTGAATCTGGGATCTGCATTAGTTGCCCAATGGTATCTCCGGAAACAGAAGTAAGTCCTAGCATTACGTGGAATTGTTTTGCTAAAATACCCACACCGATTGCCGCTAGCATACCTTGTAATGCTGAGGCTGGGAAAAACTCACTCATTGCTCCCAAACGAAGCGACCCAAAAAGAAATAATAAACCCCCAGACAGAATTATGGCGGCTAGTGTAAAAAGATATCCCTGGTAAAGGTCGCCTCCACCTAAAGAGGTTATGGCGGCCAATAAAACAATAACAAGACCATTTCCTGGTCCAGAAATTGTTATGTGAGAGCCTCCAAAGATAGCTACAACAATTCCACCTACTACAGCAGCAATAATTCCTGCTAATGGAGGAGCTTCAGAAGCAATAGCAAGACCCAGAGCTAGGGGCAAAGCAACAAGAGATACGACAAAACCCGAAAAAATATTTTGGGGCAACTCTTTGAAAAATGTTAAGGCAGTGTTTTTTTTACCCATTGTTTTTAGACTGAATGATTAAAACATCTGTTGGAAGCTCAGCTAGAATATGCTCTAAATCTTTTGGAAAAAAACGATGATAAAAACGAGGCTTTTCTTGTGCATTCATTATTAATAAGTCAGCCCGCACAACACGAGCATAGTGACCAATAGAATACCCCCTACTACCAAAAATACTTTGTGTTCCCCATTTTAATCCCTTTGTTTTGGCCAAGGGGATTTTTTTAATGATATCGGTTACTCTTATTTTTTCTTCACGATCTATTTTTTCTTTTCTTAAAGTTGCTTTTCGAAGACTACGGTCGTCATCTACAGAAACAGCAACTCTAGATTCGCTAATTTCCTCTACAAGCGTTATTTTTTCGGAGGACAAGGCACATCCAACAGAAAAAGCAGCCTCAACAGTTTCTTGAGTTTGCGGGCTGTCAAATCCATTAACAACAATATGCTTACAAGGAATTCTTTCAATAGAGGGCTTTAACATTAATAATACCGAACAAGGCGCTTCACGGGTCAGTTTTCGCGCGATTGAGCCTAAATAGTATTTAACTACATTTTCTCTTTTTAATGCACCCAAAAGCAATAAGTCCACTCCAAATTCTTCACAGCTGTTAGCCAATGTTTTTATAGGCTCTCCTTCTTTCCAAAAAACAGAAATATCGTTAGGCTTTAATGGACACTTTTCTAATAGAGCTTCAAATTGAGTTTCTTTCTCTGTTGTTTTTTCTCCAACATGAACAAAAATAAGTTCAGCATTAAAAAACGAAGCCAAACGGGTAACCTCAAAAACGTTTGCTCTTAAGGAGGGAGAAAACGCAAATCCAAACAATAATTTTTTAAAAGAGTTAAAAGCCATAAGCAGAATAAGGGTTACATTTTCTGGACAAATTCAGTGCGCAAAATGATTGCTGTTTTTTTAAATTTACAATCTATTTCAGCAGGATCATTCGTAAGGCGGATGTTTTTAATCACGGTCCCTCTTTTTAATATAATGCCACTTCCTTTGACCTTTAGGTCTTTAGAAACCTTTACGCTATCTCCTTCCTGAAGCTCAGTGCCATTGAAATCAGTTACGATCATGAAGTTGCTTTTCTCAAAGATACGCGGAAAAAACAACGATGCAAATCCTATTTGTCTTCATTAGGAAAGAGCTTTATTGACGTATTTTTTTCTAAAAGCCTTGCTAAAGTATAGGCAGAGGTGCCAATGATTTTATTCATGTTTTCTAATGCCAGTCTTTCGGGCTCATCTCCGGGTTTATGGTAGAAATCAAAGTTTTTAAAATCAAAAGAAGATAGGGTTTGAGCAGGAATATTAAAAGCTTTAAAAAACGCATAATTATCAGACCGTCTAAAAAGATTTAACTCTTTTGCTTCAGGAAGAAACTGCACAAAATTTGGAGAAACGCGATTCATCTCTTCTGCCATGCTCGTCATTTTGTATCCGGTCATATATACCTGGTTTTCTCCACTAGTCAACACAGTTCCAATCATCTCAAAATTTATCATATAAGCTAAATCGACATTCTCGTCTTTTAGGCGATTTGCTAAATGATGAGCTCCTTTAAGCCCTTTTTCTTCATCTGCAAAAAGAGCAATAATAATATTTTTCTCCCAGGAATGTAGGGCTAAAAATCTTGAAATTTGCATTACAGCTGTTGAGCCGGCAGCATTGTCGTTGGCTCCATTAAACACATTATCTCCTTCAATGTTTTGAATGCCAACATGGTCTAAATGAGCTCCGATTAGTATTGTTTTTCTTTTGGGGTTATATTTTCCAATCTGCCCTACAATATTGAACGAAACGATACTGTCTGTAACTAATGAGTCTCGATAAGCCTCATAAAAAGGAGCAATATTATGTTTTTTAAAATATTCAGTAACATAAGAGGCAGCTTTAAAATATCCACCACTATTTGAATCCCTGCCTTTCATGTCGTCATTCGCCAAAGTATATAAGATTACTTTAGTTTCTTTTGTGGTTATCTGATCACGAATAGCCCCTTGGTCATAAGAACTTTGATTGACACAGCTTGAGAGAATAAAAACTTTAAGAGCGACGAGGGACTTTTTCATATAAGGAAATTAAAAATAATTTTTGATCGGTTTCAAAGACGCATTTTCAATAAATCAGGTTTAAAGCCCTTTTTTTCGTATGCTTTTATTGCCCATTTATTTTCAGCATAAACATCCAGCTGTATTTCATAAATGTTTTTCTCATGAGACCATTTAATCAGTCGTTCAATTATGTCACCAATAATACCCTTTCCACGATTTGAGGGTACTACATACATAAAGCCGAGATAAGTGAATTTAGCAGGGATTTTGTAAGGAACAGCATTTTTAAGCAATCCATAACCCGAACCCACAAGCACACCCTCTATTTCTGCCACCAAAAAAAGAGCATCTTTTCTAACGATCAAATCATTTATGTCATAATATGTTATAGCACCTTTTTTAAGATTAGGAGCAAAAGGTCTTTCAAAAGAAATAAGGCTTTGTTCAAACTCTTTTAATTTTGGAAGGTCTTGTAAATCAGCTTCTCGAACATCAAATTTCAAAGATTTCATAAGAAATTATTCTAAGGAAATGTATAAAAAATAAAGCAAAGCAAAGCGCCTGCTTAGCGCTTTAAATTAATCATTTAGCTTTAAAACCGCCATAAAAGCTTGTTGCGGAATTTCTACATTTCCAACTTGCCGCATTTTTTTCTTTCCTTTTTTCTGTTTTTCAAGCAGCTTCCTTTTTCGAGAGATATCTCCACCATAACATTTAGCGGTAACATCTTTTCGGAGAGCTTTAATGGTTTCTCGCGATATTATTTTCGCCCCAATGGCCGCTTGAATAGGAATATCAAACTGTTGTCGAGGGATGAGTTGGCGTAATTTTTCACACATTTTTTTACCAATATTATAGGCATTATCTGTGTGAATTAAAGCAGACAGAGCATCAACAGGGCTAGCGTTTAATAGAATATCAACCTTAACAAGCTTAGAAGGGCGCAATCCAATTGGTGCGTAGTCAAAAGAGGCATAGCCTTTAGAAACCGTTTTTAAGCGGTCATAAAAGTCAAAAACAATTTCCGCAAGCGGCATATCAAAAGTAAGCTCAACACGCTCTGTAGTTAAATATGTTTGATTGGAAATCTGTCCTCTTTTTTCAATACAAAGAGACATTACATTTCCCACAAAATCAGATTTTGTGATAATAGTAGCTTTAATATATGGTTCTTCAACGCGTTCTAAAAAAGAGGGGTCTGGAAGGTCAGAAGGATTGTTAACCAGTAAAATTTCTTGCGGATTTTTTCTGGTAAATGCATGGTATGAAACATTGGGAACTGTCGTAATTACCGACATATTAAATTCACGCTCTAAGCGTTCTTGAATAATTTCCAAATGTAGCATTCCCAAAAAGCCACAACGGAAACCAAATCCCAGGGCCGCAGAACTTTCGGGGGAGAAAACTAAGGATGCATCGTTCAACTGTAGTTTTTCCATAGAGGCGCGAAGCTCTTCATATTCCTCTGTGTCAACAGGATAAATTCCCGCAAAGACCATTGGCTTTACCTCTTCAAATCCAGAAACGGCTTCTGTGGTAGCCCTTTCGGGGTCAGTTATGGTGTCGCCTACTTTAATTTCTTTAGCCTCCTTAATTCCCGTAATTAGGTATCCAACATCTCCCGCACAAATCTTTTTTTTAGGTTCTTGCTTTAATTTGAGCGTTCCAATTTCATCCGCAAAATAAGTTTTACCAGTAGCAAGGAATTGAATTTTTTGCCCCTTTTCAATAGTTCCGTTTAAAACTCTAAAATATGTTTCTACACCACGAAAGGGGTTATAAACAGAATCAAAAATCAATGCTTGTAAAGGGGCGTCTTCACTTCCTTTAGGAGAAGGAACACGATCAATAACTGCCGATAAAATCTCTTTAATTCCCAGGCCAGTTTTTGCTGAGGCAGGTATAATATCATCAGGATTACATCCTAGTAGATCTACAATATCATCGGTAACCTCTTCGATGTTTGCAGAGGGAAGGTCTACTTTGTTAAGGACAGGAATAATTTCTAAATCATTTTCTAAGGCCAAATAAAGATTTGAAATGGTTTGTGCCTGAATGCTTTGTGCAGCATCCACCACAAGAAGCGCGCCTTCACATGCCGCTATAGAACGCGAGACTTCGTATGAAAAATCAACATGTCCTGGGGTATCAATTAGATTGAGAATATAGGCCTCTCCTTTATGCTCATATTCCATTTGAATTGCGTGGGACTTAATTGTTATCCCTCTTTCACGCTCCAAATCCATATTATCCAATAATTGATTCTGTTTTTCACGCTCAGTAACAGCTCCAGTAGAGTCTAAAAGACGGTCTGCCAAGGTGCTTTTACCGTGATCAATGTGGGCAATAATACAAAAGTTTCGAATGTTCTTCATTTCGGCAATTTCGTTGCTAAGCGCAAATATACAGCTTTGTGCTGTCCCATTTCTGTTTTAATAAAATATAGTTTTTGTTGTTAAACAGATGTTTTATTAGAATGATTCTCCACAAAAGGTTCTTGATTTAGAAGATCTAAAAAGGTGTTTTAAAGTGACCTTTTAATTTAGCCCTCTTTTCTGGAGAAACTAAATCATCGAAATACCGTGTCTTTTCTTTATTTTTACAAAAAAAAGACCTTGGTTAAAATTGGAGACATAGAATTAATTGATTTTCCATTGCTTTTAGCTCCAATGGAGGACGTAAGTGACCCGCCTTTTCGCGCGCTTTGTAAAGAACAAGGAGCAGATGTTGTTTATACAGAATTCATTTCTTCAGAAGGACTAATACGTGATGCTGCCAAAAGTGTCCAAAAATTAGATATTTACGAAAAAGAGCGCCCGGTTGGAATCCAAATTTTTGGAGCTAACCTAGATTCAATGCTTCGTTCAGTGGAGATTGTAGAGGCTTCAAAACCAGACATAATTGATATAAATTTTGGGTGTCCTGTTAAGAAGGTAGTAAGCAAAGGTGCGGGTGCAGGTATTTTAAGAGATATTCCTTTAATGGTTAAACTTACAGAGGAAATGGCCAAGCACACTGGCCTTCCCATTACGGTAAAAACGCGCTTGGGATGGGACGATTCTTCGATCAAAATTGTTGAGGTTGCAGAACGACTCCAAGATGCGGGGGCAAAAGCACTTTCTATCCACGGAAGAACTCGTGCACAAATGTATAAAGGTGAGGCAAACTGGCTGCCAATTGCCGAAGTGAAAAACAATCAACGCATGCACATTCCTATTTTCGGAAATGGTGATGTAAATTCTCCAGAGAAAGCTAAATTAATGCGAGATGAATTTGGATTAGATGGAGCAATGATTGGTAGAGCGAGCATCGGAAATCCGTGGTTTTTTAATGAAGTAAAACACTTTTTAGCCACAGGAAAATACGCAATAGCTCCTAACATTGAAGATAGGGTTGAGATAGCAAGACGTCACTTAGAAATGGCCATTGGCTGGAAGGGAGAAACTCAAGGAGTGCTTGAAACTCGCCGGCATTACACTAATTATTTTAAGGGAATCCCAAACTTTAAGCCTCTTCGTACTCGAATGGTTACATCAAACGAATCTGCGGGTGTTTTTGAAGTTTTTAATGAGATACTAGAGCAATTCTCTTCTTATGAAACTGCATAAGATCGAGCTTTTTTAGCTAATCCTCTTGTTGCCCATGCGGTACTCAAAGTTCCCAAAACCATCACCGTACCGACAACTATAAAAATATTTTTTAATTCAAATAAAACCGGATATGCCAAAGAGGTTCCGGGAACATAAATAAACGGAAATAAAGACTGTAGACCAACAATAATAATCCCAATGATAATGCCAACGCCCCCTCCAAAGCCACATATTAATAATCCCACATTAAAAAAAAGTTTATATATTCCTTTTGGTTGAGCACCCATTGCTAAAAGAATTTTTATTTCCCCACGCTTATCTAAAAACATCATAATTAAAGCACCAATTACATTAAAAAGAGCAATAATCATTACCAGTGTAAAAATAAAATATATAGCAAGGTGTTCTACGTTCAGCATTTTATGAAGGGCAGCGTTTTGTTCGGATCTTGAAACTAGATTTATTGGATCCCTAAAATAGGGAGCAATTTCTTTTCCCAGCTTTTTTTTGGTTACGTTTTCTGCTGTTTTTAGAACAATGGACGAAAAATTATTTGGGGATAGCCCCATTAATTCCTGACCAAAAGCCAGGTCAGCAAATACGTACTTTTTGTCTAAGTCTTCACTAATTTGATACAAGCCTACGACCACCGAGGGTTTAGTTAAAAAAGGGTTTTGATCTAAAGGGCCATTTTTCTTTTTTTTGGGCACCGTAATGTTTAAAAACGTGTTGTAATCAAAGACACTTACACTCATGTTTCCTGCAATGCCAAAACCAAGCACTGCCTCAGGACCCTTAAATGAGAGCCAATTTCCAAGAGCGATTAAAGAGTCTACACCCACTACATTTGTATAGTTTTCCGAAACAGCCTTTAAATAGGCAACCTGATTTTTTTCATTAAAAGACAGAAAAACCTTTTCTTCCACTTCTTGTGCTACAGAAATTATTGATGGGAGAGATTCAAGTTCCGAAAGCGTATTTTCCGAAAGGGTTAAATACTTACCCCGAACAGGAACAATTTCATAGTCGGGATCAAAGGAGTTTGTGAAAGAAAGCCCAAAGTCTTTAAGGCCACCAAAAGCACTTAAAACTATAAATAACGCTGCGGTAGCTGTTACAACCATGAAAAGAGCAAAGACATTAATACGGTTAATAACCGTTTGCTGACTTTTAGAAAAGAAATAACGCCAAGCGATTTTTAATGAATAGGTCATTCTTTTTACTTAATATTAAAAGCCAGCTTATCTTTTTTGTCTTGGCTCTAGTGTCGTTATGTTTTTTAAAGGGTTTTCCCCTTCTTTTAATTCTTTTTCAATCTGATCTATATAGTCTAGAGAGTCATCAATGTAAAAAGATAGATCAGGGACTCTTCTTAATTGGTTCTTCATTCGTTGAGACAAATCATGACGGAGCTGAAAACGATTTTCCTTTAAATTTTTAAAGTATGTTTCAGCATTTTTAGCAGGAAAAATACTAAGGTATATTTTGGCAGAGGTTAAATCTGAAGTTACATGAACTTTTGTAACCGAAATCATCAAGTTACTTACGCCTTGTTGTCTAATAGCACCTTGTAAAAGGGTAGCTACTTCTTCCTGTAAAACCTTATTTATTTTTTTTTGCCTTGGCGTCTCTTGTTTATCCATTAAACAAAAATACGCATAAAAAAGCGCTTATAAACGCTCCCATTTATAATCCCCGTTTAATAGAAACGTTCCCAAATGTTCTTTCCTCCATTGGTTTGGTGGAATTAAGGAAAGAAAAGTCTCTTTTTTTCCTTGGTAAAGATGATAGGTTTCTCCAACAATTGGTTCAAATTTAAAACGCGCAGAATAGACCTGTTGAGTGTCTTTAGCAAGTGAAACAAAGGATTTGATCTTTTGTTGTAAGTCGTTTAGTTCTGCCTGAAACTGTTTAGAAACCCTGTCAACTCCTTTCTTTTTAAAAGCACCAACATTAGGAACTTCAATGATTGGTCCGCTTATACTACTCGCATAGGGCAGAAGTTTAGCAATATAATTTTCTTGAGTTTCGTCCCAGACGACATTATCGGGCTTCTTTTCTTTCAACAGATAATTTTTAACAAAGATAGCTAAATAAGTGTTGGATGATTTTTGATAATGGATGTTACGAAAGAAACACGTTTATTTTCCTCTTCCGGTTTTTCGAACTGCAGTTGTTCTTTTTGTAGCTCTTGGGGTTGCTACTTTTTTATTTTTTTCGCCTTGCGCCGTTTTCGTTTTACTATTTCCAAAAAATTTACTGCTCATGAGAATTGTTTTTTATAAATATAAGCATCTATTA
>CAJWFY010000022.1 GCA_913031655.1 uncultured Flavobacteriaceae bacterium | reverse complement strand
AAGCAAATTTAAAAGGGCTTAGATTTATTACTGATAATGACGCAAGATCTCAGGGTGGTGCTCATGTTTCAGCTCACTTGTGGGATAACGGAAAAGATATCATTTCTGGGTTAGATGAGATTTTTAAAGTAAGAAAGAAAGCTATCAAAGACTTTTCTAAATTTAATATAAAGAGTTCTGAGCCATATTCAGTTCTTGAAGATATTTTTGTTCCGTTATACTTTATGCATAGATATCAAACCGAAGCGGCTATTAAATTAATTGGAGGTTTAGATTATAATTATGCTTTAAGAGGTGATGAACAATTAATAGTAGAAGATTTAAATTTAGAATTACAAAATAGGGCTTTGAGTTCAGTTTTAAAATCTTTAGATGCAAACAACTTAGCAATTCCAAGAGATAAATTAAAATTATTTCCTCCTAGAGCATTTGGTTTTCCCAGAACTAGAGAATCTTTTAATGGAAAAACAGGTGTTTCTTTTGACCCTTTTAGCGCTGCTTCAACTGCAAGTGAAATGACTCTTTCTCTTTTATTAAACCCCCAAAGGCTCAATAGAATTATGATCCAGAATAGTTTAGATAACTCTAATTTATCTGTGAGGTATTTGTTAAGTGGTTTGATTTCAAGTTCCTTTAAAAAAAGACATGATGATTTTTACGTAAATCAAATACAGCATATTATTAATACTAATTTATTAATTCACTTATTAAATTTAACTCAAGAAGAAAATGTTTATATGCAACTGCACTATGAAGCGAAAATGGCTATTAAATATGTCACAAGATTAATTTTAAAATCTAAAAAACTTTACAAATACGGAGAAGAATATTTATACATTATTGAGAATTTTAAAGAATATCCAGAATTATACGAAATAAATAGCTCGCCTAAAATTCCTGATGGTTCTCCAATAGGAAATAATAATTGTTCTTTAAATTAATTTATATGAAAATTAACTTAATAAGTGATACCGTAACAAAGCCTAGTCAAGGAATGCTTAAGGCTATGCTTGACGCAGAAGTGGGTGATGATGTTTTTAAGGAGGACCCTACTGTTAATAAATTAGAAAATATAATTGCTCAAACTTTCGGAATGGAATCTGCTTTATTTTTCCCCTCAGGAACCATGGCTAATCAGACTGCTATAAATCTTCACACTAACCCTGGAGATCAGCTTATTTGCGATAAATATGCGCATGTTTATAATTATGAAGGTGGAGGAGTTAGTTTTAATAGTGGAGTGTCTTGTAAATTAATTAATGGGGAAAGGGGAATGTTTACAAATAAACAGGTTTTAGAATCAATCAACCCACCAGATTTTTATCATAGTCCAAAAACATCTTTAGTTTGTGTAGAAAATACCACCAATAAAGGAGGAGGAGCATGCTGGGATTTAGATGAATTTAAAAAAATAAAACAGACTTGTATTAGCAATAACCTTTCGTTTCATTTAGATGGGGCACGTATTTGGAATGCAATTGTAAAAACAGAAAAAAAACCTAAAGATTTTGGACTTCTATTTGATTCTATTTCAGTCTGCCTTAGTAAAGGTTTAGGATGTCCATCGGGATCGGTGTTAATCGGATCAAAAGAACTAATAAACAAGGCTATCAGGATAAGGAAAATTTTAGGAGGAGGAATGAGGCAGGTAGGGTATTTGGCAGCTTGTGGTGTTTATGCTTTGGAAAACAACATAGAAAGACTAAGTGAAGACCATTTAAAAGCTAAAGAAATAGAATCTACTTTATCAAAATTATCATTTATAAAAAAAGTTGAAAAAGTTGAAACTAATATTGTAAT
Organism: uncultured Flavobacteriaceae bacterium; assembly: GCA_913031655.1. Classification (GTDB taxonomy): domain Bacteria; phylum Bacteroidota; class Bacteroidia; order Flavobacteriales; family Flavobacteriaceae; genus MAG-121220-bin8. The sequence goes on along the minus strand of CAJWFY010000022.1, from coordinate 13,457 downwards.
TTTTGAAATTAAGGCAAACATAAGCTCAGAACTTTTTTTAAATATTTTAAATGGAAAAGGAGTTGAATTAATTTCCATGGGAGACAATAAGCTGAGGCTAGTAACTCATTTAGATTACTCTAACGAAATGCATAAATCATTTTTAAAAATTTTAAATGATTTAAAGTTTTAATTTATGATCAAATATTATAGACTTTTAATAGTATGTATTATGTTTGCGACTTCTTGCAATAAAAATATGAAACAGCCAATAAATAATTCAATTTCGAGTCCAAAAGCAGATAAAATTCCTACTTCTTTCAAAAAGCATGATGACTTAAGAATTGACAATTACTATTGGTTGAATGAAAAAGAAAATCCAGAAGTTATTGATTATTTAGAAAGGGAGAATGATTATTACAATAAAATGACTGCTCATACAAAAGGTTTTCAAGAGAAGTTGTTCGAAGAGATTAAAGGTAAAATTAAAGAAGATGATGAATCTGTCCCCTATTTTATAAATGGATATTGGTATGTAACTAAATATAAAAAGGATATGGACTATCCAGTTTATATTAGAAGAAAAGATTCAATAAATGCCAAAGATGAAGTTTTGTTTAATTGCAATGACCTTGCAAAGGAACATGAATATTTTAATCTGTCAAATATTCAAATCAGTCCTAACAATAAATTTGCTGCTTATAGCTTTGATACAATTTCTAGAAGATTATATAATATCAAAATAAAAAACCTAGAAACTGGAGAGATTTTTAATGAAGAGATTAATAACTCATCCGGAAGTTTTGCTTGGGCTAATGATAATTTAACTTTATTTTATACCAATAGAGATTCTAAAACCTTAAGGAATGATAAAATTTTCAAGCATAAATTAGGAACTAAATCTGATGATGATCAATTAGTTTATTATGAAAAAGATGAGACTTTTTATACCAATGTATCTAGAACTAAATCTAATAAATTTGTTGTTATTTCATCCTTTAGTACCTTAACTACAGAGTTTCAGTTTGTTGATGCTGACAATCCTGATGAGGATTTTAAGTTATTTAGTAAAAGAATTAAAGGAATTGAATATAGTGTTAATCATTTTGAAGATTACTTTTATATAATAACCAACAGAGACAATGCCAAAAATTACAAATTAATGAAAGCCCCTTTATTAAATACTGAATTTGATAAATGGGAAAATGTAATAAACCATAGAGAAGATGTGTTAATTGAAGGTATTGATATTTTTAAGGACTACTTAGTTGTTAGTGAAAGACTTAATGGATTAAATAGAATCAATGTTAAAAGGTGGGATGAAACAGAAAATTATTTTATAAACTTTAACAGCGACACTTATACAAGTTACACTACATCAAATATTGATTTTAATACAAATACTTTAAGATATGTTTATAATTCTATGACAGAACCGTACTCTGTTATAGATTTTGACATGAAAACAAAAGAAAAATTAGTTATAAAAGAACATTTAGTTATTGATGAAAATTTTAATAAAGACAATTATATTTCTGAAAGAATTTGGGCTAATGCTTCTGATGGAATTAAAATTCCAATATCTATAGTCTACAAAAAAGGGCTTATTAAAGATGGGTCTAACCCCTTATTGATTTACGGATACGGATCATATGGTAATACTATAGATCCCTCTTTTTCAATTAGTAGACTAAGTCTTTTAGATCGTGGTTTTGTATATGCTATTGCACATGTTAGAGGAAGTGAATATTTAGGAAGAGATTGGTACGAAGGTGGTAAGCTTTTTAATAAACTAAATACATTTACAGATTTTATTGATTGTACTAAACACCTTGTTTCCGTAGGTTTTACAACACCAAAACATACTTATGCATATGGTGGCTCTGCTGGAGGACTTTTGATGGGTACTGTTTTAAATATGGCTCCAGAACTTTATAATGGAGTTATTGCAGCTGTTCCTTTTGTGGATGTGGTTACAACTATGTTGGATAAATCCATTCCTTTAACAACTAGCGAGTATGATGAATGGGGAAATCCTAATGATAAAAGCTATTATAATTATATGATGACTTATTCACCATACGATAATGTTAAAAAAATTAGTTATCCTAATTTACTAGTTACTACTGGTCTTCATGATTCTCAAGTTCAATATTGGGAACCTGCTAAATGGGTAGCTAAATTAAGAGATTTAAAAACTGATAAAAACAACTTGTTTTTAAATACGGACATGGAAACTGGACATGGTGGTTCATCTGGAAGGTTTGAAGCTTTAAAAGATTTGGCTAAAGAATATGCCTTTTTACTTGATCTTGAGGAGATTTATAAATAAATTTGGTTGTATTAGTATTTTTTAAGTAATTTGTTAACTTCAATTCAAGTTGAAAAATTTAAATGAAAGGAAAGATAAAAGCTTACAATAACATACTTGAGTTAATAGGGAATACTCCTCTTATCAAACTGAACGAAATTGTTAAAGATATTCCTGGCAATTTTTATGCAAAATTAGAGGCAGTTAATCCAGGCCACTCGAACAAAGACAGAATTGCTCTACACATTTTAGAATCTGCAGAAAAAAAAGGTTTAATTACTAAAGGCACTACCATAATTGAAACTACATCTGGAAATACTGGTTTTAGTTTAGCCATGGTTAGTATAATTAAAGGCTTTAATTGTATTCTAGCAGTATCTTCAAAATCTTCTCCTGACAAAATAGAAATGCTTAAAGCTATGGGTGCAAAAATTTATGTTTGCCCTGCGCATGTTAGTGCTGATGATGAAAGATCTTATTATCAAGTAGCTAAAAGACTTCACGAAGAAATCAAAGGTTCTTTTTATATTAATCAATACTTCAATAAGTTGAATATCGAAGCTCATTATAAAACCACTGGGCCTGAGATTTGGGAACAAACATCGGGGAAAATAACTCATTTAGTAGCGAGTAGTGGAACAGGAGGAACAATTTCTGGAATAGGAAAATATCTAAAAAAACAAAATCCAAATATCAAAATTATAGGAGTAGATGCTTATGGGTCTGTTTTAAAAAAATATCATGAAACTAAAGAATTTGATGAGGATGAGATATATCCTTACAGGATTGAAGGTCTAGGTAAGAATTTAATTCCAACTGCAACGGATTTTGATGTTATAGATTTTTTCGAAAAGGTTAACGATGAGCAAAGTGCTCACTCCTCAAGAGAAATAGCTACAAAAGAGGGTATTTTTGTGGGTTACACTTCTGGTGCTGCAGTTCAGGCTGTTAAACAGCTGTCAAAACAAAATATTTTTTCTAAAGACAGTAATGTAGTTATGATATTTTGTGATCATGGTTCAAGATACATGAGTAAAATATACTCTGACAAATGGATGAATGATCAAGGATTTTTTGATTCTGAAAAAACTGATCTTGAAAAACCTATTGAATACATAAAATAAATATTATTTTTACACTTCTTATTTACAACTTAATTAATGAATGACTTATTTGATAAAATTATAACCAATAAAGGCCCGCTAGGTCAATATGCTAAGGTTGCTGAAGGATATTTTGCATTTCCAAAATTGGAAGGTCCGATCAGTAATCGTATGATTTTTAATGGTAAGAAAGTAATTACATGGAGCGTTAATGATTATTTAGGTTTAGCTAATCATCCAGAAGTTAGATTAGCAGATGCTGAAGCTTCAAAAAAATATGGATCAGCTTACCCTATGGGTGCTAGATTAATGTCAGGACATACAGAATTACATGAGCAACTTGAATGTGAAGTAGCTGAATTTGTTTCTAAAGAAAAGGCATATTTGTTAAATTTTGGTTATCAAGGAATATTATCCACAATAGATGCTCTAGTTTCTAAAAATGATGTTATTGTTTATGATATCGATTCACATGCATGTATTGTTGATGGAGTTAGGTTGCATATAGGTAAAAGATTTACTTATCAGCATAATGATATGGAAAGTCTTAAAACTAATTTGAGAAGAGCCACTAATATAGCTGAAAAAACTGGCGGAGGAATTCTTGTTATATCAGAAGGTGTTTTTGGTATGAGAGGAGAGCAAGGTAGAATTAAAGAGATTGCTGCTCTTAAAGGAGAATTTAAGTTTAGATTGTTAGTTGACGATGCTCACGGGTTTGGGACACTTGGTGAAACTGGAGCAGGAGCAGGAGAGGAACAAGGTATTCAAAATCAAATAGATGTTTATTTTGCCACATTTGCTAAATCTATGGCAAGCACTGGAGCTTTTATAGCTAGTGATTCTATGATTATTGACTTTTTAAAGTATAATATGAGATCTCAGGTTTTTGCTAAATCGCTACAAATGCAATTAGTCGTAGGTATTTTAAAAAGACTAGAACTGCTTAAAACTCGTCCTGAATTAAGAACTAAATTGTGGTCTAATGTTAATGCTTTACAGTCTGGTTTAAAAAAACAAAATTTTGATTTAGGCAATACACAAAGTTGTGTAACCCCTGTATTTTTAAAAGGTTCAATGTATGAAGCTATGGTTATGGTAAAAGAATTAAGAGAAAAGTACTTCATTTTTTGTTCGATAGTTGTTTATCCAGTAATTCCAAAAGGTTTAATCCTTTTAAGATTGATTCCAACTACTTCTCATGAGATGATTGATATAGACGAGACATTATCAGCATTTTCTAAAATAAGATCCAAACTTTACGACGGAACTTACAAGAAAATAGCTGAAAAAATTAAATTATAATAAACGTTTTTTTTATTTTTTTAAAAGAAATTAAGCCCAATATTTTATAAAACTTTACATATAATCAAAAAAAGTATTAATTTTGAATATAAATCAGCGTGATGAACCCAAAAAAAATACTGAACGCTAATGAATTATCAACAATACTTCATCGTCTTTCTTATCAGTTAATTGAAGATCATAATGACTTTTCAAACACGGTATTAATAGGAATTCAACCCAGAGGCCCGATTCTTGCAACTAGGCTTTTACAACTTCTAAATGATAATGATAACATTAATCTTGGGTTTTTAGATATCACTTTTTTTAGAGATGATTTTAGAAGAAATGAAAAATCTTTAAAAGCAAGTACTACAAGTTTAGACTTTGTTATTGAGGGTAAAACAGTTATATTAATTGATGATGTCCTTTTTACAGGAAGAAGTATTAGAGCAGCATTAGACGCTATACAATCTTATGGAAGACCCAAGTCTATTCAATTATTGACTTTAATTGACAGGAGGTTTTCAAGAGAATTACCTATACAACCAGATTATTGCGGAATTCAGGTAGACTCAAGGCTAAACGAAAAAGTGAAAGTTAATTGGAATGAAAATGATGGTGAAGATTCAGTTTACTTAATTAAAAACAAATAATGAGTAATTTAAGTGTAAATCATTTATTGGGAATAAAATACTTAAATCTTAATGATTTAAAATTAATATTTGAAACTTCTGATCATTTTAAGGAAGTTATCAATAGAAAGATTAAAAAAGTCCCTTCCTTAAGAGATGTGACAATAGCAAATCTCTTTTTTGAAAATAGTACTAGAACTAAAATTTCTTTTGAGTTAGCTCAAAAAAGACTTTCAGCAGATGTTGTGAACTTTTCTTCAAATGGTTCTTCTGTATCTAAAGGAGAAACTCTAATAGATACAGTTAATAATATTTTATCTATGAAAGTAGATATGGTAGTTATTAGGCACCCTAGTCCAGGAGCGAGTGTTTTTCTCTCTAAAAATGTTGACTCTTGTATAATTAATGCAGGGGATGGAACTCACGAGCATCCTACTCAAGCTTTATTAGATGCTTATTCACTTTCAGAAAGAATAGGTGATTTAAATGGAAGAAAAATTTTAATTGTTGGTGATATTTTGCATTCTAGAGTAGCCCTTTCAAACATTTTTACATATCAAAAATTAGGAGCTAAAGTAACTGTATGTGGTCCCAAGTCTTTAATACCTAAACATATAGAGTCGTTAGGAGTTACAGTTGAAACTAATTTTATTAAAGCATTAAATCAATGTGACGCGGTAAATATGCTTAGAATCCAGAACGAAAGAATGTCCGAAACTTACTTTCCCTCAACCAGAGAATATGTTCAACAATTTGGTTTAAACCAACAGATTCTAGATTCACTAAACAAAGAAATTATTATTATGCACCCTGGTCCAATTAATCGTGGGGTAGAAATCACTAGCGAAGTTGCTGATTCAGATCAGGCTATTATTTTAGACCAAGTTGAAAATGGTGTTGCAATTAGGATGGCCGTTATGTATTTATTAGCCTCTAAGCTTTATTGATATGACAATTAAAATTGTTGATAATTATATTTTATTTAAACTTGATCTAGCAGATAAATTTAATGACTTAAAAGATCAATTTAATTCTAATAAGTATATTCATTCAAATATTATAATCGATTTAAAATCAATACAAATTATTGATTATTTAGATTTTTTATCCTCTTTATCAGAAAAATATAAAATATTAAATAAATCTTTTATTGTAATCACTTCACAAATTAATGAACAATTACATGAACTAGAATTAGCACTAGTTCCTACTTTTAATGAAGCTTTAGATTTAATTCAATTAGAAGAGATTGAACGTGACCTGGACCTGGAAACCATATGAAATTAACTATACTTGGTTGTTCATCTGCTTTTCCTAAAAATAATTCTTTTACTTCATCACAATTATTAGAAATTAATGGCAAATGTTTTTTAATTGATTGTGGCGAAGGAACTCAGGTTCAGCTTAGAAGATATGGTGTTAAATTAAATTCAATTGAAAACATCTTTATATCGCATTTACATGGTGATCATTTTTTCGGACTCCCTGGACTCATATCCACTTTAAAATTATTAGGAAGGATTAAACCATTAAATGTCTATGGTCCAACAGGAATAAAGAAAGCGATTACTTTGTTGCTTAAATTAGGTGGTTCCTGGACTAATTACGATTTACATTTCCATGAATTAAACTCAACTAAATCAACTGTATTATTAGAAAATTCAAAATTCAAAATTCAAACAATACCTTTAAGTCACAGAATATATACTAACGGATTTCTTTTTACTGAGATTAAAAATGAAAAGAAATTATTAATACAAAATGTAGAAAACTATAATATTGATAAAACTCAATATAGAGGAATTAAATTAGGAAAGGATGGGATTTCTTTAAATGGAGAATTAGTAAAAAACTCATTGTTGACAAAACCAAAAGAGGAAGATAAGTCGTATGCTTATTGTAGTGACACATGTTTTTTTCCTGAAATAATTCCAATAATTAAAAATTCAACAGTTTTGTATCATGAATCTACATTTCTAGAGTGTCACAAAGAAATAGCTAATATGACTAAGCATTCTACAGCTAGAGAGGCTGCAGAAATTGCTAAACAAGCTAATGTAGAAATGTTGATATTAGGACATTTTTCCTCAAGATATAATAACTTGGATGATTTTAAAACTGAAGCTGAATTAGTCTTTTCAAATGTTGAGTTGAGTAATGATGGAAAAACTTTTAATATTTAATTTAAATATTTTTAACTTTATAAAATATGGCAAAAGATTTAAGTGATTACAGAAAAAAATATATCAAAGGAGAACTAAATGAAAATGATTTACCTAATAATCCTGTAGCATTATTTTCTAAATTTTTTAATATTATTGATTCTAATAAGTCAGAAAGAGAATTAAATGCAATGTCTATTTCTACAGTAGACAAGAATGGTTTACCCTCAACTAGGATAGTCCTTTTAAAAAAATATTCTGATTTAGGTTTTGTGTTCTTTACAAATTATAATAGTAAAAAAGGTAAGGACATGTTGAATAATCCAAACGTTTGCTTGTCGTTTTATTGGCCTAGCACAGAGCAACAAGTAATTATAAAAGGAAAAGTTTCTAAGATCAGTGAAGCTGATTCTAATGATTATTTTAACTCTAGGCCAGAAGGAAGTAAAATTGGCGCTATAGTTTCAAATCAAAGTGAGGTTATTTCGTCAAGAGAATTTTTGTACAATAAGTTAGAAACCTTAAAGAATTCTAATACGGAGTTAAAAAGACCTGAAAATTGGGGAGGTTTTATAGTAAAACCTTTTTCTATGGAATTTTGGCAAGGTAAAGACAATCGTTTGCACGATAGAATTGTTTACGAAAATAAAGGAGATAAGGGGTGGAGTTTTCATAGGTTGTCTCCTTGAAAAAGTTAGTACTAATAAGACATGCTAAGTCTTCTTGGGAGCATAATGTAGATGATTTAAAAAGACCAATATCCAATCAAGGATATACAGATTCTCAAATTATGTCAGGGATATTTAATAATCTTGATATTAAAATTAATGCTATTTTTTCTAGTCACTCTAAAAGAACTCTTCAGACCGCAGAAGTATTCCACAATAACTTACCATACTCCTGTGATTTAAATATTATTGAATCTTTTAATTTGTATGATTTTTCAGGAAACATGGTTGATGTATTTGTGAAAAATATCAATAATAAGTTAGATAATGTCATGATTTTCACTCATAATAATTCTTGTAATAAGTTAGCATTAGATTATGGAGGGATATCAAGTTTACATGTACCTACTTCGGGAATTTTAATTTTTGAATTTGATGTATCTTTATGGTCTGACATTATTAAAGGGAAATGTAATTATTATTTCCCTAAAACATTTAAATGAAAAACGTTCAAAATAAATTTATCAATAGAGAAATTAGTTGGCTCGATTTTAATCAAAGAGTTTTACAAGAAGCCAACGATTCTTCTGTTCCTTTAATTGAAAGAATCAGGTTTTTAGGCATTTTTTCTAATAATTTAGATGAATTTTATAAAGTACGTTACGCAACTGTTAAAAGAGTAGCAGTTAGTAATAATACAAGTAGAAAATTATATAAGGATAGAACAGCAAATGAATTATTGAACGATATAACTATTAAAGCTACAGATCTTCAACAAAAAAGTTTTAAAATTTTAGATCAAATAATAAAATTATTAGAGAAAAAGAATATATTTTTTATTAATGAAAACAATCTTCTTGATTATCAAATAAAATATGCTCAAGAACATTTTTTTGAAAAAATCAGTCCATCTTTAGGAGTAATTGTTCTTAATAAATCTAGAAAAATTCCAAAATTTAAAGAAAACCTTTCTATTCTTTTAGTTAGTATGGAGTTAGTTGATAAATCAATTCAAAATTGTATTATTCATATTCCAAAAAATTTAGACAGGTTTGTAGAGTTACCCTCAAAAGATTCGAATCGATATATAATAATGATAGATGATTTAATTCGTTATCATTTAAATGATATTTTTAAAATCTTCAGCCCAGTTGCTATTCAAGCTAACATGATAAAAATAAGTAGAGATGCTGAATTAGATTTTGATGATGACATTTCCACAAGTTTTTTAGATAAGATTGTTCAAAGTGTGAAAGACAGATCTTCAGGTGTTCCCGTAAGGTTTGTTTACGATAGCAATATTAGAATAGACTCTCTTAAGTTTTTATTAAATAAAATGAAAATTGACGATGATACCGACAGTATAATTCCCGGCGGAAAATATCATAACAGACGAGACTATATGAAGTTCCCTAGTCTTAACAAAGCTGATCTACTTTATAAGTCAATTAAGCCATTAAATATTAAAGGTTTTAAGTTAGGAGAAAATACTTTTAATAAGTTAGTTGATAGAGATTACATTCTTCATACTCCTTTTCATAAATTCTCTTTTATAATAAATTTTTTAACAGAAGCTTCTATAGATCCTAAGGTTAAAAAAATATCTATTACTATTTATAGGTTATCTAAGTTATCTAAAGTCGCAAGTGCATTAATAAATGCTGCAAAAAATGGAAAAAAAGTTTTAGTTCAAATTGAACTTCAAGCTAGATTTGACGAATCTGCAAATATTAAATATGCAAAGGAAATGCAATCTCACGGAATAAAATTAATTTATGGATCTCCTAATTTAAAAGTCCATAGTAAGATTTGTCTAATAGAGAGGATAGAAAATAATATAATTAAAAAGTATGGTTTTATTAGTACAGGAAATTTTAACGAATCTACAGCAAAGGTATACACAGACTTAACTTTATTCACTTCAAATAATGAAGTTTTAGATGAAGTCTCAAATGTTTTTAGCTTTTTTGATGCTAATTATAAAAAATATAATTTCAAACATCTTATTGTTTCGCCAATAAATACAGAAAATAGATTTAAAAAATTAATTAAGAAGGAGATTCATAATGCTAGTCTTGGTAAACCCGCTTGGATAAAAATAAAATTAAATAATATTACAAGTTATAATATGATTAAGGCTCTTTATGATGCTAGTAGAAATGGCGTAAAAATTCAAATGGTAGTAAGAGGTATATGTTGTTTAATACCCAAAGAACTAGGGATGAGCGATAATATTGAAGTAATTAGTGTGGTTGATAGGTTTTTAGAACATACCAGGTTTATGATATTTTGTAATGATCAAGATAATGAAGTCTATATTTCATCAGCGGATTGGATGACTAGGAATTTAGATAATAGGGTAGAAGTGACTACTCCAATATACCATTCTGAATTAAAAAAAGAAATTTTAGATATATTTAATATTTATTGGAATGATAACGTCAAGTCTAGGAATGTGAATTCAAAAAAAGTCAACAGTTATAAAATAAATAACAAACCACCCTTAAGGTCTCAAGAAGAACTTTATAATTATTACCTGAACTAATTGGACAGTATTAAAGAAATAAAAAATTTCGCTACTATAGATATTGGTTCTAATGCTGTTAGGTTATTAATTTCAAATATCATCACGACAAATAAACTAGAAACAATATCTACTAAAAATGCTTTAGTTAGGGTTCCTATTAGGTTAGGACAGGATGCTTTTACTATTGGAAGAATTTCTAATGAAAATATTGAAAGGTTAATTGATGCTATGATTTCATTTAAACTTTTAATGAAGGTACACAAAGTTGAGAAATATCTAGCTTATGGGACTTCAGCTCTAAGATGTTCCTCAAATGGAGATAATATAATAGATTTAATTTTATCTAAATCAGGATTGAATATTGAAATTATTGATGGTAAAAAAGAAGCAGAACTAATAACCAATAATCCAATTTTTAAAGCTAAAAATAATACTAAAACATATTGTTTTATTGATGTAGGCGGAGGAAGTACTGAACTAACTTTGTTTAAAAATAGAAAAGTGATTAAGTCTAAATCTTTCGAAATTGGAGGAGTTAGACTTATTAATGATTTAGTTTTAAAAGAAACATGGGATGTGTTTAAAGAATGGATAGTTGAGAATTTAAATAGTCATAAGGATATTGAAGTAATTGGTTTGGGCGGAAATATAAATAAGTTATTTAAACTTTCAGGAAATAAAATAGGCAAGTCGTTTTCAATTGAAAACATTAATTCGACACTTTCTTTATTAGAGGAAATGTCTTATTCTGATAAAGTTTTGTTATTAAAATTAAACCCTGATAGAGTTGATGTAATTGTGCCTGCTGGAAAAATTTACCAATTTTTACTAAATAACATGAAATCAGAGAGTATTAGAGTTCCTAAAATTGGATTAGCAGATGGTATGATTTATGAACTATTAAAAAAATCACAAGTTTAATTTAAAGTCTTTTCTAAATTTTTCAATAACAGGATTTATAGATTTGAGTTTTTCATATTTTTCAGATGGTGTATATAAAAACTTTTTTTCCTTTATTTTATCTACGTTAATTACTAACTCTATATTGGTGTTTTTTAATTCAATTTTTAAAAATTTAACCAGTCTGTTTTTTACCTTTTCTAATTCTACTTTATTTGTATTATTAGTCAATGTGTAATGTATCTCATTTTTATTTTTAATTACAGGAACATCAATTAATAATATGCTTGCTAGGTTTTTTTCTCCATTTTTTAATAATTTTTTGTAAAAATTATCCCAAGAAACAATCAATTGTTCGATGTTGAAATCATCAGACGATATTTTAGAATTTTTCGTTAAATCAGTTTGTGATTTTTTAAAGTTTTCTATTTCTTTTTTTGCTTTTAAGCTAGAAATTGATAAACCAGAAATTGGAGTATTTTTTATATTTATTTTTGAATTTATTTTTTTTTCTTCTTTTAATTGATCAGAAACTTCGATAATACTTTCTTTTTTTTGAATTTCATTATTTTCAGAAATCTTTAAAACAGAAATACTTGGTATTTCATTATTAGATAGAATTATTGTTTTTTTTTTTAAATCAGTTAGAGAAATTGAACAAAGTTTCATTAAACAAATCTCGACCAGTAGCCGTTCATTTTTACTATTTTTATATCTAAAACTACAATCTTCTGTTATTTCAATTGCTTTTAAAATAAAATCAATTTCTTTTGTTTTGGATTGTTCAATATATTTTTGTTTGATTGATTGATTTTGTTCTATTAATATGTGACTATCCGAATTTTTAGAAACTAATAAATCTCTAAAGTGAGAGCAAAATCCGTCTATAAAATGTTGCCCGTTAAAACCTTTATCTAATACATTGTTAAATAACAATAAAATGTTTGTAATATCATTTTTAATGACAAAGTCAAATGCTTGAAAGTATACATCATGATCTAATACATTAAGGTTTTCGTATGCTAAATCCTTAGTGATATTTCCTTCAGTATAATTCACTAATCTATCGAAAATTGACAAGGCATCCCTAAGCGCACCGTCACTTTTCTTAGCAATTAAATAAAGCGCTTCATCTTCATATTTAATTTCTTCTTTTTCAGCTATTAATTCTAAGTAATTTTTTATATCGTCTGTACTTATTTTTTTAAAATCATATATCTGGCACCTAGATAAAATTGTAGGTATTACTTTATGTTTTTCTGTTGTGGCTAGTATGAATATTGCATAAGATGGTGGTTCTTCTAATGTTTTTAAGAAAGCATTAAAAGCTTGCCCAGAAAGCATATGTACCTCATCTATTATATAAACCTTGTATTTGCCAGTTTGTGGGGGTATTCTAACTTGATCAATTAGATTCCTTATATCATCAACTCCATTATTTGACGCTGCATCTAATTCAAAAATATTATAAGAGTAATCATTTAACTCCTTCTCAGTATTTATTTTTTTAGCTAATATTCTAGCGCAAGTTGTTTTACCTACACCTCTAGGACCACAAAATAACAAAGCTTGAGGAAGTTGATTTTGACTGATTGCATTTTCTAGAGTTTTAGTTATAGATTTTTGGCCAACAACGCTGTCAAAATTATCTGGTCTATATTTAAGGGCTGAGACAACAAAATTATCCATTCTACAAATATAAAAATTGAGAAATTTAATTATACAATTTAATTGTTTAAATAAAATTTTTTATCAACATAAATTTTACACTATTTTTGCATAGCAGGCCATCTTATCGCTTTTATTTATAAAAGAGGAAAGTCCGGACACCAAAGAGCATTATAGCGGGTAACACCCGTCACTATTTAATAAATAGAGGACAAGTGCA
>CAJWFY010000021.1 GCA_913031655.1 uncultured Flavobacteriaceae bacterium | reverse complement strand
AAGCAGATGGTTCTACAAAAAAGGTAAGAATTAAAGAATTACACGTTTTTGAAGGAATGGGTAAAGTAAAAGTTTCTAAAGTAAGAAGTGGAGATATTTGTGCTATTACAGGTATAGAAGGATTTGAAATTGGAGATACTATTGCAGATGTTGAAAACCCAGAAGCATTGCCAAGAATAGAAGTAGATCAGCCTACAATGAGTATGCTATTTACGATTAATAATTCGCCATTTTTTGGTAAAGAGGGTAAATATGTAACCTCCCGTCATTTACGTGATAGATTGTTTAAAGAAATGGAAAAGAACTTAGCTTTACGTGTAGATACTACTGATAGCGAAGATAAGTTTAATGTTTTTGGACGTGGAGTTTTGCATTTATCTGTATTAATTGAAACAATGCGAAGAGAAGGTTATGAATTACAAGTGGGAAGACCACAGGTTATTATAAAAGATATTGATGGAGTAAAATCTGAACCATATGAAACTCTTTCTATTGATGTTCCAGCAGATGGTTCTTCTAAAGCAATTAATTTAGTTTCGTTACGTAAAGGAGATTTACTAGTAATGGAGCCAAAAGGGGATTTACAGCATTTAGAGTTTACAATTCCATCAAGAGGGTTAATAGGTTTACGTAATAGAATCTTAACTGCTACAGCAGGTACAGCAATTATTAATCACAGGTTTAGTGAATATGGTCCTTTTAAAGGAGAATTCTCTGAAGATATAAAAGGTGCTATTGTTTCTTCTGCAGCTGGTAAAGCAACTGCTTATGCAATCGATAGACTTCAAGATAGAGGACGTTTTTTTATAGATATTAACGAAGAAATTTATATTGGTCAAGTTGTTGGAGAAAATAGTAAAGATTCCGATATGGGTGTTAACTTAATTAAAGGAAAGCAATTAACCAACATGCGTAAATCTGGAACTGATGAAGCCATGAAAATTGCTCCGAAAGTTGATTTTTCTCTTGAAGAATGTATGGAATATATTAAAGTAGATGAATACTTAGAGGTTACACCAGCTAGCCTGCGTATGCGAAAAATCACTTTTAAAGCATAAAAAAACTACGATTAATAAATAATTTATTTTTTTTTCGATAGCTCAAATAACCTTTCCTTTTCAATACGAATAGTTTTAGCCGGAAACTTAGAGATGATCTCATAATCATGAGTAGCTACAATTATAGTAGTTCCACTATCATGAATATCTTTAAGAACTTGCATTACCTCAATACTTGTAGCTGGATCTAGGTTACCAGTTGGTTCATCAGCTAAAATTAGTTCTGGGTTGTTTAGAAGAGCCCTGGCTATTGCTACTCTTTGCTGTTCTCCGCCAGAAAGTTCATGAGGAAATTTATTTTTTACGTCTTCAAGCTTTACCATGTTTAAAACCTCTTCAATTCTAGTTTTAATATCAGATGAGTCTTTCCAGTCTGTAGCTTTTAAAACAAAAATTAAATTTTTTTCAATTGAACGATCAGCGAGTAATTTAAAATCCTGAAAAACAATCCCAAGTTTTCTTCTTAAATAAGGTATTTTTTTTTCTTTAATTTTATTTAAATTTATTCCTAATATATGAGCTTCTCCTTCGTTTCTCTCTATTTTAAGATCCCCGTATAAAACCCTTAAAAGACTACTTTTTCCAACCCCAGTTTTTCCAATTAGATATATAAATTCCCCTTTGTTAACAGAAAGGTTTATGTTAGATAGGATGATCTTTTTCTTTTGAAGGATATTTAGCTTTTCTAAAAGAACTACAGGATTTGACATTTAATTTTTTTATAAAAATATAATTCAATTTACTAAATCTTTCAATTTTTATTAGTTTTTAATTATTTATTTAATTTTAATTACATTTTATACTTTATTAAATACAAATATTAAAATAATGTAATTGATTACAATTATTTAGATTACATATTTATATTATTTATCGATATTTGAAGTAAATTAATTAATATGTGTGGAATAGTATGTGCCTTAGACCTAAAGCAGGATTCAGATTTTCTTAGATCTCAAGTTTTAGAAATGTCAAAAAAAGTTAGACACAGGGGGCCAGATTGGAGTGGAATTTATTGTAGTAAAAATGCTTTATTAGCTCATGAACGTTTAGCGATTGTAGATCCAGCGTCTGGAAATCAGCCTATATTTAGCAAGGACAAAAGTCTTGTTTTAGCTGCAAATGGTGAAATATACAATCATAGAAATTTAAAAGATAATTTATCTATTGATTACGCGTTTCAAACAAATTCTGATTGTGAAATAATTTTGGCTTTATATAAAGAGAAAGGGGTTGATTTTTTAGATGATTTGAATGGTATATTTGGTTTTGTATTGTATGATGACAATAGCGATGAGTACTTGATTGCAAGAGACCATATGGGTATAATCCCGCTGTATATGGGCTGGGATAAGTTTGGCACTTTTTATATAGCTTCAGAGTTAAAAGCGTTAGAGGGTGTGTGTAATAAAATAGAAATTTTCCCTCCAGGTCATTTTTTATCTAGTAAAGATTCTAAACTTGTTAAGTGGTATAAACGAGATTGGATGTCTTATGAATCTGTTTCTAACAATAAAACAGATTTAAATTTACTACAAAATGCACTAGAAGACGCTGTTCATAGACAGTTGATGAGTGATGTCCCTTATGGAGTTTTGTTATCTGGCGGGTTAGACTCTTCGATAACTTCTGCTTTAGCTAAGAAATATTCACAAAAAAGAATTGAATCTGATGATCAAAAAGCTGCTTGGTACCCGCAATTGCATTCTTTTGCAGTGGGATTAGTTGGATCTCCTGATCTTAAAGCAGCAAAATTAGTAGCAGACCATATTGGATCTATTCATCATGAAGTTACTTTTACAATTCAAGAAGGGTTAGATGCTATCAAAGATGTTATTTTTCATTTAGAAACTTACGATGTAACGACTGTTAGAGCCTCAACTCCAATGTATTTACTGGCAAGAGTAATCAAGTCTATGGGAATTAAAATGGTTCTTTCTGGTGAAGGGGCTGATGAGATTTTTGGTGGATATTTATATTTTCATAAAGCGCCTAACGCTGAAGAATTCCACAAAGAAACTGTAAGGAAGCTTGAAAAACTTTACCAATATGACTGTTTAAGAGCAAATAAATCTTTAGCAGCTTGGGGAATTGAAGGGAGAGTTCCTTTTTTAGACAAGGAATTTATTGATGTTGCTATGAGAATAAATCCTAAAGACAAGATGATTGATAAAGATAAAATGGAAAAATGGGTTTTAAGAAAATCTTTCGAATCCTATTTGCCACCTGCTGTAGCTTGGAGGCAAAAAGAACAATTTAGTGATGGTGTTGGATATGATTGGATAGATAGCTTAAAAGAGTTGGTAGATGTCAAGGTTTCAGATGAAATGTTTAATAATGCAAAATTTACATTTCCTTTTCAAACACCAATGTCTAAAGAGGAATATTTTTATAGATCTATTTTTGAAGAGCATTTCCCCTCTGAAACAGCTGCTAAAACTGTTCCGTCTGTACCTTCAGTAGCATGTAGTTCTCCTTTAGCTTTAGAATGGGATAAGTCTTTTAAGAATATGAATGATCCATCGGGAAGGTCGATTTCTAATGTTCACTTAGAGTCATATTAATTCAGACCAATTAACAGCTTGAATTGTTGATAACTTAACGGTTTTCTACTCTGTAAAACCCTTATATAAGTAGGTGATTTTATTATATTTGTTTTTATCAGTTTTTTATTAAAATAAATCTTATAAAATGAGTGAAGAAATAAATAAAAATCAATATTCTGCAGACAGCATTCAAGCACTTGAAGGGATGGAGCATGTTAGAATGCGCCCCTCAATGTATATTGGAGATGTAGGCATTAGGGGATTACATCATTTAGTGTATGAAGTAGTTGATAACTCAATAGATGAAGCGATGGCCGGTCATTGTGATCAAATTGATGTTTCAATTAATGAAGATAATTCTGTTTCTGTAAAAGATAATGGTAGGGGAATCCCCACAGGTATTCATAAAAAAGAAGGTGTCTCAGCTCTTGAAGTTGTAATGACAAAAATTGGAGCAGGTGGAAAATTTGATAAAGATTCATACAAAGTATCTGGAGGATTACACGGAGTAGGAGTTTCAGTTGTTAATGCATTGTCCGACCACCTGACGGCTAAAGTTTTCCGTGAAGGTAAAATTTGGATACAAGAATATTCAAAAGGAAAAGCGTTATATCCAGCTAAGACAGATGGATTAAGTGATGACGTTGGTACTGAAGTTACTTTTAAACCAGATATATCTATTTTCAAGGAAACACAAGAATTTAGCTACGAAACATTGTCTAATAGATTGCGTGAATTATCTTTTTTAAACAAAGGAATAAAACTTTCTATAATAGATAAAAGAAAAAAAGTAGATGGAGAATTTGTTAAAGATTTATTCGAGTCTAAAGATGGGCTAAAAGAATTTATTCGTTTTTTAGATGAAAACAGAGAACCTTTAACTTCAGATGTTATATCAATGGAAGGTGAGAAAAATGATATTCCAGTTGAAGTAGCTATGATATACAACACTTCATACACGGAAAACTTACATTCTTATGTAAATAATATTAATACACATGAGGGTGGAACTCATCTTGCAGGATTTAGAAGAGGATTGACTTCTACCTTAAAAAAATACGCAGACTCGTCAGGCATGCTAGATAAGTTAAAGTTTGATATTGCAGGTGATGATTTCAGGGAAGGACTTACTGCAATTATATCAGTTAAAGTTGCTGAACCTCAATTTGAAGGACAAACAAAAACCAAATTAGGGAACAGAGAGGTGAATTCAGCGGTATCTCAAGCAGTTTCTGAGATGCTTGAAAATTATTTAGAAGAAAACCCTAATGATGCTAAAATAATTGTTGAGAAAGTAATTTTAGCAGCTCAAGCTAGACATGCAGCAAGAAAGGCTCGTGAAATGGTCCAAAGAAAGACAGTAATGAGTGGTGGGGGACTTCCAGGAAAATTATCAGATTGTTCTGAACAAGACCCAGCATTATGTGAAGTATATTTAGTTGAGGGAGATTCTGCAGGTGGTACAGCAAAACAAGGAAGAGATAGGAACTTTCAAGCCATTTTACCTTTGAGAGGTAAAATATTAAATGTTGAAAAAGCAATGCAACATAGAGTGTTTGAAAATCAAGAAATTATTAATATTTATACTGCATTAGGAGTAACAATAGGTACTGAAGAAGATAGTAAAGCACTTAATGTAGAGAAATTAAGATACCATAAGATAGTTATTATGTGTGATGCCGATGTTGATGGAAGTCATATTGCAACTCTTATTTTGACTTTCTTTTTTAGATATATGAAGGAATTAGTTGAAAATGGAAATATTTACATTGCAACTCCTCCATTATATTTGGTAAAAAGAGGAGCGAAAAAAGAATATGCTTGGAATGATGAAGAGCGCGATCAGATTATGGAGAAAATGGGTCAAGGTTGTTCTATTCAAAGATATAAAGGACTTGGAGAAATGAATGCTATACAGCTTTGGGAAACCACAATGAATCCTGAATTTAGAACATTTAGAAAGGTAACCATTGACAATGCAGTTGAAGCTGATAGAGTTTTTTCAATGTTGATGGGGGATGAAGTTCCGCCTAGAAGAGAGTTTATTGAGAAAAATGCAACTTATGCTAACATTGATGTTTAAAAAATAAAATAAAAATTTATATGAAAGTTACTATAGTAGGAGCGGGAAATGTAGGGGCAACGTGTGCTAATGTAATAGCATCGCAGTCTATTGCAAGTGAAGTTGTTCTTTTAGATATTAAAGAAGGATTTGCTGAAGGTAAAGCACTAGATATGATGCAAACTTCAACAACTTTAGGGTTTGGTACTAAAATCATAGGAACTACTGGAGATTACTCCTTAACCTCGAATAGTGACGTAGTTGTAATAACATCTGGAATTCCTAGAAAACCAGGAATGACAAGAGAAGAATTAATAGGGATTAACGCTGGAATTGTAAAAGATGTTTCACAAAATATATTAAAACATTCAAGTGAAGCAATTATTGTAGTAGTATCGAACCCAATGGATACCATGACTTATTTGACTTTGAAATCTACAGGCTTGCCAAAAAATAGAGTGATTGGAATGGGAGGTGCTTTAGATAGTTCTAGGTTCAAAACATGTCTGTCTTCGGCTCTAGATAGACCTGCGAATGATATTCACGGAATGGTAATTGGAGGACATGGTGACACTACGATGATTCCTCTTACAAGGTTAGCTAGTTATAATGGAATACCAGTTTCAGAATTAATTTCTTCAGATGAATTAGAGGAAGTTGCTCAGAATACAATGGTTGGTGGTGCTACTTTAACAAAACTTCTTGGTACTTCAGCTTGGTATGCTCCCGGAGCTTCAGTTGGTTTTCTTGTAAAATCAATACTAAATGATGAAAAAAGAATTATTCCTTGTTCAGTATTTTTAGATGGAGAATATAATCAAGATGATATTTGTATTGGAGTTCCTTGCATTATAGGTAAAAATGGGTGCGAAAAAATTGTTAATATTGAACTAAATGATTCTGAAAAAGTAAAGTTTAGTGAAAGTGCTGAGGCTGTAAGAAAAATGAATTTAGCTCTTTAAATAATTGAATTAATAAACGATTTAAGCCGAACATTTATTTAGAATTGCTTTATCCTGAAGTAAATCATATATTTGCTCGTTTTAAAAAAAGAATTTTCTAAAAATAATTGTATGCAAAATAATGGTCTAATAAAGTTTTTTGCTTTTTGTTTCGGCTTAGTTAGCTTATATCAAATTTCATTTACTTTCATAACATCTAGAGTTGAAGATAAAGCTTTAGAGTATTCAATAAATTCTATCTCTGATCAAGAATTAAATTTTCAAGATTTAAGAGATGAAAAATATGTTAATTATTTAGACTCTATCTCCGGTGAGAGTATTTTTGGGTTTACTACATACAGTAGTGCTAAAAATAAAGAACTTAATAAAGGGCTAGATTTAAAAGGAGGTATAGATGTTACTTTACAAATTTCTGTTAAAGATATTTTAAAAGGTTTAGCAGAAAATACTAGAGACCCTATTTTTAATAAAGCCCTTGATAACGCTGATGAGTTACAAAAAGATTCAGATGACACTTATTTAGAATCTTTTTTCGATTCATTTGAGTCAATAAAAGGAGACTCTAGCTTAGCTTCTCCAGATATTTTTGCTAACAGATCTCTAAGTGATGAGATTAATTTTGAAATGACTGATAATGAGGTTAAGCCAATAATAAGAAGAAAGATTGATGAATCTATTGTTTCTGCATTTGAAGTTTTAAGAAAAAGAATTGATAAGTTTGGCGTAACTCAACCTAATATTCAAAGGTTAGGAAATTCAGGAAGAATTCGTGTAGAATTACCTGGAGCTAAGGATGTCGCAAGGGTTAAAAACTTACTTCAAAGTACTGCTCAACTAGAGTTTTGGGTTACTGAAAAAAATGATCAATTTTTAACTTTTTTATCTCAAGCTAATGAAGCATTAAAAGAAATAGTTTTAGATCCTGTTTCAGACGTTGAAAATAAAGAATCTTCTAAAATTGATGATCTTTTAGCTGATGTTGAAGCTAACGACTCTATTAGTTCTTCTGATAAAAACCCATTGTTTGATTATTTAGTTGGAACTGGTTTTCAAGGAGGTCCAGTAATTGCTCAGTTTTTAGCTAAAGATCAAAAGAAAATTGAAGAGTATCTTTCAATGCCAGAAATTAGACAGCTACTTCCCTCTGACAAAAGATTTACTCGTTTTCTTTTTGGAAAGCCAGATTCAAACACTAAAGTAGTTGATTTATATGCTATAAAATCAAACAGAGATAATGAGCCTCCATTAAGTGGAAGTGTAGTTGTTGATGCTAGTCAGTCTTATGATATAACTAACGCAGCAGCTGTTTCCATGCAGATGAATGGTAAAGGTGCTAGGAAATGGGAAGAAATGACTGGGAATGCTTATAAAGATAAGAGCAATATAGCAATCGTTTTAGACAACATAGTTTACTCTGCACCAGGAGTTTCTAAAGGTGCAATTTCAGGTGGAAGATCCGAAATTTCAGGACAATTTACATTAAACGAAGCAATTGATTTAGCTAATGTGTTAAGAGCTGGAAAATTACCCGCTTCTGCTGAAATTATTGAGTCTGCAGTAGTTGGTCCATCTCTAGGAAAAGAAAATGTTAAGAAAGGAATAAATTCATTTATTATTGCTTTAATTTTAGTTTTGTTGTGGATGATATTCTACTATGGTAGAGCTGGAATATATGCGGATGTTGCACTTGTTTTAAATATCGTATTAATTTTTGGAATATTAGCTGGACTAGGTGCAGTGCTTACTCTCCCAGGAATTGCAGGTATAGTTTTAACTATTGGTATGTCAGTTGATGCAAATGTTCTAATATTTGAACGTACTAGAGAAGAACTTTCTAAAGCTAAAGGGCTTAAGCAATCTGTTAGTGATGGTTTTAATAATGCACTATCTTCAATTTTAGATGCAAATATTACAACAGGTTTAACAGCTTTAATTTTATTTATCTTTGGCTCAGGTCCTATAAAAGGATTTGCTACTACTCTTTTAATAGGTATCGCAACTTCTTTATTCACTGCTATATTTATAACTAGAATGTTAGTTGATGCTAGATTAAATAAATCTAAAAATTTAGATTTTTCTACAAAATTGACGAAAAATTTATTTAAAAATTTAAGTATTTCTTTTTTACAAAAAAGAAAAGCTGCTTATGTTATTTCTTTGTCTTTAATATCGGTTGGTGTATTTTCACTTTTTACCAACGGTTTAAATGAAGGAGTTGATTTCGTTGGAGGAAGATCATATACTGTTAGATTTGATAAAAATGTTAATCAAAGTGATGTTCAAAATGACCTTATTGCAGTTTTTGGAAATGCTGAAGCAAAAACTTACGGATCTGATAACCAACTAAAAATAACTACTAATTACAAGGTTGATGTAGAAGGTTCTGAAATTGATATTGAAATTGAAGAAAAAATGTTTGAATCATTAAAAAAATATCTTCCTGTAAATATTT
Source organism: uncultured Flavobacteriaceae bacterium (assembly GCA_913031655.1). GTDB lineage: Bacteria > Bacteroidota > Bacteroidia > Flavobacteriales > Flavobacteriaceae > MAG-121220-bin8. Next base: position 6,522 of record CAJWFY010000021.1, on the reverse strand, counting down.
TATATGATGATTTTGTTAATGGATCAGATGATAAAACAGTTGGAATAATGTCTTCTACAAAAGTTGGCCCAACAATTGCCGATGATATAAAGAAAAACTCTTTTCTTGCAATATTTGGTTCTTTAATAGTAGTGTTCTTATACATACTATTAAGATTTAGAGACTGGCAATATTCTTTAGGAGCAGTAGCTGCAGTGTTTCATGATGTTTTAATAGTGTTAGGTGTGTTTTCTATTGCATATACTTGGATGCCTTTTAATATGGAAATAAATCAAGCCTTTATTGCTGCCATTTTAACGGTAATAGGTTATTCATTAAATGATACAGTTGTTGTATTTGACAGGATTAGAGAGTTCAGGTTTATTAATAAAACTTGGGAATTTAAAAAAATAGTTGATGGAGCATTAAATAGTACTTTAAGTAGAACATTAAACACTTCATTCACCACTTTAGTAGTTCTTTTAGCGATATTTTTATTTGGAGGTGAATCCATTAAAGGATTCATGTTTGCTTTAATTATTGGGGTAGTTGTTGGTACTTATTCTTCTGTATTCATTGCTACACCTGTTATGTATGAGACTTTAAAAAAGAGTTTAAAAAAGTAATTTAGACTCTAAGTTTTTTTACTGTTTAGCATAAAGAAAAATCCTGTTAATATAAGCGGAATACTCAACCATTGGCCAGTACTTAATACTCCAAAGAGTTCTTCTAGATAGCCTCCTTGACTTTCTTTTACATATTCTACTAATATTCTTATAGAAAACAGACCGGACAAGAAAAGGCCGAATATAAATCCTTGTTTATTTTTCAAATCAGTTTTCCAATATAATTGCCTTAGAATTATAAAAAGTAATAAATATCCAAATGCTTCATATAGTTGAGCAGGGTGTCTAGGGAATATTTCTCCTCTGTTTAAAAAGACTACTCCAAAGTTCGACTCTGTGTAATTACCAACTATTTCAGAATTGAAGAAGTTCCCAATTCTAACAAACATTCCTCCAATAGCAATTGGAATTGCAATTCTGTCAAAAATCCATAAAATGGAATCATATTTGAATTTTGACTTATAGATAAACATAGATATAATTATACCAACTGCAGCTCCATGACTAGCTAAACCTCTATAGCCAACAAACTTCCAACCATCAATAATTCCGAAAAATAATGAACCATTAATATCTCTTTTTATTGGTAGAAAAATTTCAATTAAATTATTTTGAAAATACTCCCAGTTATAAAACAAAACCTCACCTAGTCTGGCTCCTATTAAAGTACCCATAACAATATATATAAAAAGAGGTTCAATGAGATCTATTGATTTATTTTCGTTTATGTATATATTTTTTATCAAATAATAACCTAGCGAAAAAGCAATTATAAACATAACACTGTACCAGTGAATTGCCAATGGGCCTAAATTTAAAAATATTTCACTAGGAGACCAATCGATTTTTAATAATATCATTTTTTATTTTTTAATAAATATATAAAAACTAGGTAATCTTTATGGAACAGGATCAAATCCTTTTCCTCCCCATGGATTACATTTAATAATTCTTTTAATTCCTAAAACACTTCCTTTCACTACTCCGAATTTTTGTAAACACAATTTAAAATATTCTGAACATGTTGGCGTATATCTACAATTTGAGGGTAGTATTGGAGAAATTAAGATTTGATAAAATTTAATGATTATAATTAAAGGAAATACAAGTATTTTCTTCATTAAATCAAATTATATGAAGAATCGTTTTTATCATCGTTTAACTTAATTCCCAGTTCTAATAAATCATTTCTAATTTGATCAGATAATTCAAAATTCTTATTTACTCTAGCTTGATTACGTAGTTTAATAAGTAATTTGATTAATTCAACTGATGAGTCATTTCTGGTTTGATTGGTATCTTCTAAATTAAAACCCAATACATTAAACAGGAAATTATTAAATACTTCCGACAGCTTCTCTTTGTCAGAATTATTTAAGTTTTTGGATTTAATATTTACACTATTAATGAACCTTATACAGTCAAACATTTCTGCTATTAGCATTGGAGTATTAAAATCATCATTCATTTTTGAATAACAATTTGTAACCCAAAGACCTACATCGAAATCAGATTTTTTTTCATTACTAGCTAGTTTAGAAATTAAATTGTATCCACTGATAAGTTTATTGAATCCTTTTTCAGAAGCTAATAAAGCATCATTACTTAAATCTAAAACGCTTCTGTAGTGAGCTTGGTAAATAAAAAATTTAACCACATTTGGATTGAAAGCTTTACTAAGTATCTTATTGTCTCCACTAAAAACTTCATTTGGTAAAATAAAATTATCTATAGATTTCGACATTTTTTTACCGTTCAATGTTAACATATTAGTATGCATCCAATATTTAGCGGGATTACTACCATCAATAGCTTCCGATTGAGCTATCTCACAATCATGATGTGGAAATTTTAAGTCTAATCCACCCCCATGAATATCAAAAAAATCACCTAAATATTTTTTACTCATTGAAGTACATTCTAGATGCCATCCGGGAAATCCTTTTCCCCATGGTGAATTCCAAAACATAATATGATTTTTTTCTGCTTTCTTCCATAAAGCAAAATCTTGAGGATTTTTTTTATCTGAAGCTCCGTCTAATACTCTAGACTGGTTCATCATATCTTCAATCTTTCTTCCACTTAATTTTCCATAAGTATTAGATTCATTGAATTTTAAAATATCAAAATAAACAGAACCATTTTTTTCGTAGCCGTACCCAGCATCAATAATTTGCTTGATACTATCAATTTGTTCAATTATATGGCCTGAAGCTGTTGGTTCAATATTTGGAGGAATTGTATTTAATTTTTTTAAAATATTATGAAAATCTAATGTGTATTTTTGAACTATCTCCATCGGTTCAATATTTTCTAATCGAGCCTTTTTTGCCACTTTATCTTCGCCAGAACCATCTTCATTTTCTAGATGACCTACATCTGTTAAGTTTCTTACATACCTTACTTTGTAGCCTAAATGAGATAGGTATCTGTAAATTAAATCAAATGAAATAAAGGTTCTGCAATTTCCAAGATGTGCATTGTTGTATACTGTTGGTCCGCAAACATACATTCCAACATTATTATTATCTATTGGAACAAAAAAATCTTTTTTACCTGAGAGTGAGTTGTGTATTTTTAAATCTTTATAATATTCAGATTTCATTTTTATATTATAGTGAACTTTCGCTACGAATATAATCTAAAAATTCTCTTTTGACACTTTTATCCTTAAATTTACCTCCAAATTCAGCAGTCACTGTACTACTGTCTATATCTTTTATTCCTCTGGAATTAACACATAGATGTTTAGCGTCAATTACACATGCTACATTTTCTGTTTTAAGCGCTTCTTGAAGAGCTCTAACTATTTGAATAGTTAATCTTTCTTGAACTTGAGGTCTTTTTGAGAAGTATTCAACAATTCTATTCATTTTTGAAAGACCTATTACAGTCCCATTAGAAAAATATCCAACATGAGCTTTTCCTACTATAGGAAGTAAGTGGTGTTCACAAGTAGAATAAACTGTAATATTTTTCTCAACTAACATTTCTTGATAGTTGTATTTATTTTCAAATGTTGATGATTTAGGAAGGTTTTCAGGCTTTAGTCCACCAAAAATTTCATTAACAAACATTTTTGCCACCCTAGTAGGTGTTCCTTTTAAACTGTCGTCTGTCAAATCCATTCCTAACGTTTCAAGAATATTAAGAACATCTTTTTCAATAAGTTTTATTTTTTCTTCATCAGACATTTCAAAAGCATCTTCACGTATTGGAGTATCTGCAGATGAAGAAACGTGATCGTCTCCTATTAAGTCTAGTTGTTCTTCAAAAATTTTATCGTATTTCATATTAGATTTTCAAGTGTAAAGATAAATAAAGATTAGTTATTATATGTAGAATTAAATGACTTTTAGAGTTTAAAAATAAGTGAAAGCGTTGAAAATGAACTATTAGAATCAATTTGAGTTAAATCTGTTAATCCAGAATCAAATAATTGATGTTTTCTTTTTGATTCAGAAATTTTATGAGACAAACTCAGAACTGTATCTCCAAAATCATATCCAAAACCAAAAGCCAATGTGCTGTAATCTTCCATCATTTCAGAATTTTTGTAAGGGCTACCATAAAACTGATAACCAGCTCTTAAACTTGTTTTATTTAATCTGAATTCTGTCCCTAGTCTAAAGTCAATTGTACTGGAAAGTTTATTCTTGATTTCATTGTTATTAAACGAAAAATCCTTTGTTGGCTTTAATTTAATTTTCGAATAATCTTTACTTTCAATATCTAAACTTATCAAGCCTATTTTTCCAAAAACAAATGCAGTACTCGCTGTTAAAATGGATGGAGATGATATCTTGTATTCAGGGTATCTATTGGTTACTCTTGGATCAATTTTGTCTTGGAAGTCATTTCCGTCTAAATCTTTAGAACTTGTTTCAATGTATTGATATGTTTCATCCCAAAGGATATATCTAGTTGGTGTTTGATAAGAAAGACCTAGTCTAAACGAATTGAATTTTGCTATTGTCCCTAGTTGTAAAGAAAAACCCTCACCCTGAGTAATTAAATTATTTTCAAACAAAATACTTTTTATAGGAGATTTTTCTGAAAAATTACTTTCAAAATGCCTAGTAAAAACACTTTTATAAACAGAATGAATGTTTATGTTTAATCCAAAATAATAATTCTCTTTATACTGTATGGATAAATTATAATTATACTTAGAATTTGATCCTTTGGATTCACTGTAGTATTGTTGATCAACTCCTTCACTACTATCTACCAATGAGTAAAAGTTTTTAGAGTCATTGTCATAACTTATTATATATGACTGGTATCCTAAAAAAGCTTGTTGTGCATAATAACCATAGTTTTCACCCAGATATTTATAAACACTTGCAATGCTTTCACCCGAACCAACTCCTAATTCTGATTGGCTAAGGCTGAAGGAGTTATTTAAAAAAAAATTATCAATTGAATTTTTTGGGTTTCTTCCTTTTGAATCAAAAACATCTTCAAATGAATTACTTGTTTGAAAGTTAAATCCAAATGAAATTTGATTAACATTCCCACCACCGAAATTTTTTAAAATCCAAATACCACCACCTTGATTTAAATTAAATTTGAAATTTTTATTTTTTTCGTTATTATTAAAAAATAGAGTATTGTTTTTTGTATTTCTCCCACTCATTGTAAACCCATATTCGTTGTCTATAAATACAGCTCCACCAGCAGGGTTTATATTAATACTTGAAAGGTCACCTCCTAAAGAACCGAATGCTCCTCCCATTGATTCATATCTTGCTGTACCAAAAGGCTTATCTAAAGTAATACTAAGTATTTCACTTAAAGTTTGAGCACTTGTTGTTAGAGATGAAAGAACAAGTATTAATACTGATAGTTTTTTAACCATATCTCTAACTTCTATCTTCTTCCTTTTGAAGAACCTGCAGATGATCTTCCAGAAGAACTACTAGAGCTAGAGCTACTTGATGAACTTCTATTTGGAGAAGAATAAGAAGATCTTGAACTGCTACTATTGCTAGAATTTGAGCTAGATCTAGATACGTTATTTGAACTACTAGGGGGTTTATTATCGTTACTATTTCTAGAAATATTATAAGACTTACTTTTTGAGTTAGAGTCTCCGTTATAACTTCTTCTTTTTAATTGAAAATTTGATTTTTCAGTAGATGGTCTTGAGTAATTTCTGGTTCCTTTATTCGAACTTGATCCATCTCCTTTATTAATAATTTCTCCTCTATTTTGATAAACTCTTACATTAGAATTATTAGTTAGGTTTTTTAAACTATAGTAAACTCTGTTTATATTTCTAGATTTAATAGCCTCGTCAGAAGTTGATTTATCATTTTTAGAATTGTCATTTAAATCGAGTTCATTTCTTCCTACGTTATAGTTGGAAACATCTCTTTTTCCAACAGAAACATTTGTACTTGATTTCCCATTTAGGTTAGCTACATCAGTTCTACTATTAGCGGATCCGCTAATTCTTCTTCCGTTCATGTAGGCTGTGCTCTTATCATTGTTACGAAAATTATTACTATGATTATTCAAATAATAAATACTATCATAATAACCACCATAACGTCCATAACCATATGGATTAAATATGTAATCCCAGTAATTATATCTACCATAGTTTCCGTAAGGGTAATAAAAAGGATTATAGGAGTTATATCCCCATGGATTCATATACCATGAATTCATATAATGTGGACTATAAAAACTAGACCAGTAAGCTCCCATAAAATTACGATCTCTAAATTTAATATTCACTGAATCTGGACTATCTCCCCAAGACCCATAGCTATTATTGTAAGTAATATCTGTATTTGTTGCTGAAGAATAAGAATTTATATCTGTAATAATACTGTCATTTGTTGTGGTATTTAAACCATATTCTTGTGCTTTTTGATCAAAATAATCTTTATAATAAACTCCATTTGAA
>CAJWFY010000020.1 GCA_913031655.1 uncultured Flavobacteriaceae bacterium | reverse complement strand
TTTTTTTCATAATGATAAATAATATTGATAAAAATAATTAAATTATTCATAATTTAAAAGAAATTAAGTTTTAAAAATCCTTAAAATGAATATTAAAACTTGTTAAAAATAATTATGAAAAAACTAATAATTTTATTTTTTATAAACATATCGTTAGTAAATTATTCACAAACACGTAAGTTATTTTTTTTAAACCCACCAGATACTCATGTAATATCCTCGGATCTTCATATTCATACCGTTTTTTCTGATGGTGAGGTGTGGCCAAGTATAAGAATCAAGGAAGCTAGAAGAGATAGTCTAGATTTAATCTCAATGACAGAGCATTTAGAGTATTTAAGTTATAAAAATGATTTAAAAATAACAGACAGAAATAGGTCATATAATATTTCTAAAGCACTATTGAAAAAAGACGAACCCTTAATCATTGTAAATGGCTCAGAAATAACCAAACCAATGCCACCTGGACATTTTAATGCAATTTTTGTTAAAGATGTAAATCCATTATTAAATTCTGATGGTGAAAAATCAATGATTGAAGCTAACAAACAAGGTGCATTTGTATTTTGGAATCACCCCAACTGGATAGAAAATAGAGATGATGGAATTGCAAAATTTGATGAGATACATCAAAGGTTGTTAGAGAAAAAATTATTCCATGGAATCGAAGTAGTCAATGAACATACTTATTCAGAAGAGGCATTAGCACTAGCATTAGACAATAATTTAACAATCATGGGAACTAGTGATATTCATGGATTAATAGACTGGACTTTTGACAAAGAAAAAAAACAGCATAGACCAATTACTTTCATATTATCAAAAAATAGAACTATAAAAAGCATAAGAGATGCTTTATTTAATCAAAAAACTTTTGTCTGGCATAGAGACATATTAATAGGAAAAGAAGAAAATATTTCGCCGGTTGTTTCTGAAAATTTAAAAATAACCAGCTTAGGATATTATAAAAAAATAGTTACTATAAAAATACAAAACAAGAGCGTAGTCCCTTTTAAATTAAGATACCTTGGCGACTACACTTTTCATAAAAACAGTTCGATTTTAGAAATACCAGCAAGAGGTGAGTTATTGGTAACTATCAAAACGAAAGAAATTTTAACTTCAATTAAGATGTCTTTTGAAGTTTTGAACGTAATAACAGCTCCAAAAAAAAATCTAGTAATTAAAAAGAATATAAATCTATAAAATAGATCTCAGTCTAATTTTAAGGCTACTATCATTTATCAACTCAAAAGAAGCTTCACTAAATTTAGGTCTTCTAAAGTTTCCTGCCTCATTATTTGAAAATCCATATTGTTCCTTTGGAATTCCAAGGAAATTATAATCTAATTTATTATTGAAATTACTATCTAAATAAACGGATATTAAATACACACCCTTAGGTAATTTAATTGATTTTTTAAAAGTACCTAAACCTACTCTTTCCTTAAAACCAATAAAAACATTAGTCTTAGTATTTATATTCTTTCTGTTATGATCATTAAAAAAAGTAGAGTTATTCCAAATTGCTATAAATAAATTTCCTGATTTTAAAATTTTAGCTATCTCGATATCTAGAACGAAATCAGTTGAGTGTGATGATTTTGATTCATTGATGTCAATATTACTAATTTGATTTTGTGCATCAATTATAAATGGAAATATTAAGAACACAATAAATAAAATTATATTTTTCATATAATAATTTTGAAATGATTTTAATATCTATAGTGACCCAGAGAGGATTCGAACCTCCAACCGTCAGAGCCGAAATCTGATATTCTATCCAGTTGAACTACTGGGCCATTTTATTAATTGAGTTTAGCTCGAACTATATTAGAAATAGTTTTTCCATCTGCTTTTCCAGATAGTTTTGAAGATGCCATTCCCATTACCTTGCCCATATCTTTCATTCCTTGGGCATTAATTTCTTTGATGATATCAGAAATTATTTTTTCTATTTCATTAGAGCTAACCTGTTCTGGCAAAAACTCCTCAATTACTTTAGCTTGATTAATTTCAATTTCAGCTAAATCATTTCGGTTCTGTGAAATATAAATCTCTGCACTTTCTTTTCTTTGCTTAACTAGTTTTTGAAGAATTTTAATCTCATCTTCCCTAGCAATATCCAATGAAGCTCCCTTTTGAGTTTGTGCTAAAAGAAGAGCTGATTTAATAGCTCTTAGTGATTCTAAAGCTCGAACATTTTTCGCTTTCATAGCAGTCTTAATAGACTGTGAAATTTCATTAATTAATCCCATGAATTGTATTTTAAAATTAAACTTAATCTACATTATCATGTAGAAATGAATTATTAGTTCTTAAATTGATTTCTCCATTAGAATCTTCACTAACACTTGTTCTAGAAGTCTTTACAGATTCCACATCATCTAAACTTATACCAGCTCTTTTAAAAGCAGGTTCATTTTCCATAGAATGAATATTATTAGCTTTTGAAAAATTGTAATTATACTCTTTAAGTTTAATTTTCCTTTCTTCTGTTCTTTTTGAAAGACCGTCTGCAATAGAGCAGTTTATAGGGTTAAAAGCTACTTTGTTTTCTTTTTCTGTGGAATTATTTAAATCTTTTTCAATAATCTTAACAGGTTTTTCGTAATCATCATATCCAGACTTATTAGTTTCAGATCCATTAACTTGAGTTACTGGAATAATATGAATCGGATCATTAACTTCAATTTCATTAATATCTTCAATTAACTCATGAATTATTTTATCAGAAAATTCATTTTTATTAGTCTTTAATGGCATATCAAAATCTAGTGAAACCTGATCATTTGGGTCAATATATTCCGGATCATTAACTTCTAATTCAGTAACATTAATTGAGATATCTTCAATTTCAATCTCATCTTCATTAACTTTTAAATCAAATTTAACTTCATCATATGAAACCTCAATATCATTTAATTTAACCGAACTATCGTAATCTTCTTTTTCTAAATCATTTGAATCTGAGTTTGAATTTGATAAATTATCATCATAATTAGTATTTTTAAAATCTATATTTTCTGATGCAAAGTCAAATTGAAGAGGTGTTTTTTTATTTATTTTAAATTTTTGAACAACTTCACTACTGCCATCCAAACTATGAATAATTTTTTTAGGCTCAGAGTGAATTATTTCTTCTTGTTGGTTTGGATCAAATCCAGTAGCAATTACTGTTACAGAAATGGAGCTTTCAAGATTTGAATCTTCACCAATACCCATAATAATATTAGCGCTATGACCCGCTCTCTCTTGTATATAATCATTAATTAAACCAATTTCATCTATAGTAATTTCTTCTTTTCCAGAAACAATTAAAAGTAATACATTTTTTGCTCCAGTAATTCTGTTATCATTTAATAATGGGGAATCTAGTGCTGAAGAAATAGCTTCAATTGATCTTTTTGATCCAGCTGCTACAGCAGAACCCATTATTGCATTTCCACTATTAGATAACACTGTTTTAGCATCTTTTAAATCAATATTTTGGGTGTAATGGTGAGTTATCACTTCCGCTATTCCTCTTGAAGCTGTCGCAAGTACTTCATCTGCTTTTGCAAACCCTTCTTTAAAACCTAAATTTCCATAAATATCTCTAAGCTTATTATTATTTATTACAATAAGAGCATCAACTTGTTTTCTTAACTTATCAATACCTTTTTTAGCTTGATCCACTCTTACTTTACCCTCAAAGTTAAAAGGCATAGTTACTATTCCAACAGTGAGTATATCCATTTCTTTAGCTAGCTTAGAAATTACTGGAGCAGCTCCTGTTCCCGTTCCTCCTCCCATTCCAGCTGTAATAAAAACCATTTTAGTATTAGTTTCTAACATTTTTCTCAGATCATCAAAGCTTTCTTTAGCAGCTTGTTCTCCAACGTCTGGATTAGCTCCAGCACCTAATCCCTCTGTTAAAGAAATTCCTAGTTGAATTTTGTTTTCTACAGAGCTACTTTCTAAAGCTTGAGAATCTGTATTACAAACGACAAAATCTACTCCTTTAATTCCTTGAGAATGCATATAATTAATAGCATTACTTCCACCACCACCAACGCCAATTACTTTAATTACATTACTTTGATTTTTAGGTAAATCAAAAGGTAAATTATTAATTTCTGGATTTAATTGCATAGTTATTTTTTTTATTCTGCGTTATCTAAAAAGTTTTTTATAGAGTCTGTAAATTTTTCGAAAATAGTTAGTCTCTCCGTTTTTACTGAACCATCTTGATTATTTTCTAAATCTATATTCTCTTGTGGCTCTTCTTCCTTAATTTCATTTTTGCGACTTACTTTAGTAGAGTTCATTACTAAGCCAACAGCTGTCGCATACATTGGACTTGATATTTCGATAGAATTATTGCCCGCTAAATGTTCACTAGGATATCCTAGTCTAGTGTCCATACCAGTTATGTATTCCACCAATTGCTTAAGGTGTTTCAATTGACTTCCTCCACCTGTTAAAACAATACCAGCTATAAGTTTCTTTTTTTGATCGTCATGGCCATAATTTTTAATTTCTATAAAAACTTGTTCAATAATTTCAATTACTCTAGCATGAATTATTTTTGACAAGTTTTTAAGAGTTATCTCTTTGGGTTCTCTTCCTCTTAAACCAGGAATAGAAACAATCTCATTATCTTTATTTTCTCCAGGCCAAGCTGATCCAAATTTAATTTTTAATAATTCGGCTTGTTTTTCAATTATTGAGCACCCTTCTTTAATATCGTCAGTAATAATATTTCCTCCAAAAGGAATTACAGATGTGTGTCTAATTATACCATCTTTAAAAATTGCTAAATCTGTTGTTCCTCCTCCAATGTCAATTAAAGCCACTCCGGCTTCTTTTTCTTCTTTATTCAAAACAGCATCAGCTGAAGCAATAGGTTCGAGAGTAATTCCTTCAAAATCAATTCCAGCACTTTTAATACATCTTGCAATATTTTTAATTGAAGAGACTTGACCTACCACAACATGAAAATTAGCTTCTAATCTACCTCCAAACATTCCAATTGGTTCTTTAATTTCACCTTGTCCATCAACTTTATAATCTTGAGGCAGAACATGAATAATTTCTTCTCCAGGAAGCATAACTAATTTATAAACTTGATTAATTAACTGTTCTAAATCATCTTCGTCAATAACTTGATCAGAATTTGTTCTAGTTATGTAATCACTATGCTGCAAGCTTCTTATATGTTGACCCGCAATACCAACTATTACTTTTTCAATCTTTTCTGAAGAATTTAATTCAGCTTCAGAAACTGCTGCTTGAATTGACTGGATGGTCTGAGTAATATTGTTAACAACTCCTCTGTGAACTCCTAAACTTTTAGATTTTCCGATTCCTATAATTTTTAACTTATTGTACTCATTTAATGAACCAATTAATGCTACAATTTTTGTAGTACCTATGTCTAATCCAACAAATAAATTATTTACTTTCATTTTATATTTTTTGAACAATTACTTGATTTTTAAAATTCAAATTAATTGATTTTATACTGTCTAATATTCCTTCACTATATACTGATCTAAAAAAAAGTTCATAATTTTTAAATTTTGATTTATAATTTTTAAAGCCATTTATTTCAATAACATATTTAAATCCATTAACATAAAAAACAAGATCTTTATCAACAAGCTCTAAACCACTAATATGTTTGCTTAAAAACATATTGTTTTTAACGTAATTTCCTAACGAACCTAATTTTCTAAAATAAGATGAATCTACATTACTTAATAATAATGGAATACGCTGAGAAAAAACATTAGATAAAGGCATTTTATTCCCCTTAGAATCAATATAAAAATCACCCTTTAAAACTCTCAAAACAGGACTTTTTTCTTCTAATATGATCCCTAATTGACCATCTAAACCTAAAGAAGCCTCGGCAGAACTTATAAAAGCATTATCTAAAATTATTTTTTCAATATTTACCAAATTTAAATCACTTTTTAAAGATTCTTTAGAAAATAATTTACTTTGTTTTAACATTTTATTAACCGAATCAATTGTTATAAATTTAAGGTCAGTATTAATAAAATTAATATGTTTAAAATCAATTTTTCTATTCTCGTTTTTAACAAAACTAAAAGCAGTTAAAAACACCACTAACAACATTAAAACCAATATTTTAAATAAATTATTTTTCATATTAATTTAGAATAACATCTTTAATTTTATATACTTCGTCTGAAATATCACCAGCTCCCATTATAATAAAAACATCAGCTTTTGAATCTTTTACCACCTTTTTTAATTCTAGTTTGTCTACCAAATTTTTATTAATATTATTAATTTGATTTAAAAGCTTATTAGAATTTACTCCCTTTATTGGCTCTTCTCTTGCTGGATATATGTCTAATAAAGTCACTTCGTCAAATTTTGATAAAACTTGAGCGAACTGATTCATGAAATCTTGAGTTCTTGAATATAAATGAGGTTGAAAAATTGCCATTATACTTTTTTCAGGATAAAGAGATTTTACAGATTCATATATAGCTTTAATTTCATTTGGATGATGAGCATAATCATCGATTAATATTTTTGGTGATCTCAAAATATAACTAAATCTTCTTTTAACTCCTTTAAAAGTGTTTAAAGAATTCACTATTTGTTCATCATTGATTTTCAATAAACGCCCAATAGCAAAAGCAACTAATGCGTTACAAGCATTATGCTTTCCTGGCATATTGAACTTCACATTAATACTGTTTTCTTTTTCATAAACAATATCAAAAAAAGTTGAACTTTCATCATTCCTGTAATTAATTATTGAGTATTCAGCATTTTTATTAAATCCGTAACTAACACCATCAATAGGAACGTCATAATGTTTAAAAAGAACACCATTCAGTTCTAATTTACTCGCAAACTCATTAAAAGATTTTTGTAATTCAGAATTTGAATTATAAACATCAAGATGATCCGAGTCAACTGATGTTATACAAGAAATATTTGGATTTAATGTTAAAAAAGATCGATCAAACTCATCAGCTTCAACCAGTATAACATCGTTACCATTTTGAATAAAATTACTGTCATAATTCTCAGAAATTCCACCAATAAATGATGTAAATTTTATATTATTCTCATATAAAATATGTGATAATATTGTTGCAGTAGTAGTTTTTCCGTGTGTTCCAGCTATAGCTATACAAAACTTATCTTGTGATATATAACCTAATATTTCAGATCTTTTAAGAACAGTAAAGTTATTATCAAAAAAGAAGCTTAATTCTATATTACTTAACGGTATAGCAGGTGTATAAATTATTAGCACTTCATTATTATTCTTAAATTCTTCAGGTATTTCCGACAAACTAGAGTCATAATGAATTTTAGCTCCAAGATTTGAAAGTTTTTTCGTTAAATCAGTTATTGTTTGATCATAACCTGCCACTTGTTTTCCATTATTTATAAAATATAAAGCAATTGAGGACATACCAATCCCTCCTATACCAATAAAATATATTTTATTATAATTTTTATACATCGCTTAATGCTTTTTCAATAAGTTCTACTATCTCGTTAGTTGCGTTAGGCTTTTCTAAAACTTTAATTTTTTTGGATAATTTTAATGCATATTCATTGTTTGAAACTAATTTTTTCAAAACATCAAAAAAATCTTTTTCTAGATGTTTTTCTTCAACCATTTCTGCTGCATTATTTTGTTTAATAAATAACGCGTTTTTAGTTTGGTGATCTTCAGCTAAATTAGGAGATGGAATAAATATTACCGGCTTACCTACAATACATAATTCAGAAATAACACTAGCGCCTGATCTGGAAACAATAAAATCCGCGGCAGAATAGACTGAATTCATATCTTTAATAAATGGCTGAACATTAACTTCATTAGAATTGTGTTTTTTATATTGATTATAATATATTTTTCCACATTGCCAAATAATTTGGATTTGCATAGATTTAAAAAGATCAATATTATTTGAAATGAAATTATTTATTTTTTGAGCTCCCAAACTACCACCCAAAACCAATAAAGTTTTTTTTGATGTACCCATTTTAAATTGTTCTAAAGATTCATTTTTAGATTTAAAGGGATTTCTAATTTCTTTTCTAATAGGATTTCCAGTAAAAACAATTTTACTTTTTGGAAAATATTTATCCATATTTGAATATGCAACACATATTAAATCAACTGTTTTAGATAATATTTTATTTGTTAGTCCAGGGTAAGAGTTTTGCTCCTGAATTAAGGTTGGTATCTTTAGTTTCGATGCTACAAACACTAATGGACCACTAGCAAAACCACCTGTACCTATAACAAAATCAGGCTTGAACTTGTTAATGATAAGAAATGATTTTATTAAACTACTGATAATTTTTAATGGTATCAATAAATTAGAAAAATGTAATTTCCTTTTAATTCCACTAATCCAAATTCCCTTAATTCTATATCCACTCTCTGGAATTTTTTGCATTTCCATTCTTTGACTAGATCCTACAAATAAAATTTCTGATGATGGAAATTTCTTACATAATTCATCAGCAATAGAGATAGCTGGAAAAATATGACCTCCTGTACCTCCACCTGATAACAAAAATTTATTCTGTTTCACTTAAAACATTTAAAGGGTTATTATGATTAATATTATCATCATTTGTTCTATTAATACTTACACTTAAAACTATCCCAAGAGCTAAAAAAGTCATCCAGATTGAAGTTCCTCCAGTGCTAATCAACGGCAATGGTTGCCCTGTTACAGGGAATAGCTGAACAGCTACGCCCATATTTATAAAGGCTTGGAAAATAATAGGCAATCCAACACCTAAAGCTAACAACTGCCCAAATACCGTGTAAGATTTATATGAGACTATAATTATTCTAAAAAGCAACAAAGTGTAAAGTAATAAAATTGAAATAGCTCCTACTGTACCATACTCCTCTGTAATTATTGCATATATAAAGTCGGAAGTACTTTGAGGTAATAAATTTTTCATTGCACTTTTTCCAGCACCAACTCCAAAAACTGAACCATTTGCAATAGCAGATTTAGCTCTAATTATTTGATAGTTAGATTCAGAACTTCCCTCTCCTATGAAATTATCAATTCTATTAGTCCAGGTATCTACTCTGTTAGGCATCAAATCAGGATAGCTTTTAGCTAGAAAAATAAATACAGATAATAGAAAAATTCCAGAAAAAATAATCCCTAACAAATATTTTAAAGGATATCTCCCTATAAAAATCAAAGTTAAGATCATCATAAAGATCATTGCTGCAGTAGAAAAGTTTGAAGGAAGAATTAAAAAAATAATTATTAAAATTGGAGTCCAAAGAGGTAAAATTGATTGAACAAAACTTATTTGTTTATTATAGTTTTTAGATAAATAAAAAGATGTGTACACCATTAAAATTACAATGGCCATTGAAGAAGGTTGGAAAGACAGTCCTACTACTGGAAGTTTAATCCACCTGCTAGCATTAGCTCCTTCAATAACATTTCCTTGTAAAGCAGTAAAAAATAAAAGTATAATAATAATAGGAAGACAAATAATAGATAATCCTTTAAAATATCGATATGGAATTAAATGAGTCCCATACATAATCAGCATTCCAATAAACACTATCGCAATATGTTTTATTATATTAGATAAAATAAAATCGTTTCCAAAATTTGAACTAGCACTATAAACTGGAAGAAATGAAAACAAAGCTAATAGTGAGACTATTGTCCAAATTATTTTGTCACCATGAATTTTATCTAAAATTAATTTCATTATAATCTTCTAACTGCTTCTTTAAATTGATTTCCTCTATCTTCAAAGTTTTTGAATAAATCGAAACTTGAGCACGCTGGTGAAAGTAAAACTGATTCTGTTGGTTTTGCAATTTGATAAGCCATTTTAACCGCCTCACTCATACTTGTAGTTTCAAAAATTAATTCAGTAACTGATGAAAAAGTTTCTAATAATTTCTGGTTTTCTAAACCAAGACAAATTATAGCTTTCACCTTCTCTCTAACAAGAGGTAATAGTTCATCATAGTTATTTCCTTTATCTACACCTCCAGCTATCCAAACAGTAGAACTTTTCATTGAATCTAAGGCATAAAAAACAGCATTAACATTAGTTGCTTTTGAATCATTAATATATTTAACCTTCTGAATTGTCAAGACATGTTCTAACCTATGACTAATAGATTGAAAATTTCCTAACGATTCCCTTAATTCTTCATTAGAAATGTTAAGTAATTGAGCTACAGTTGCAGCTGCCATGCTATTTTGTACATTATGCTTTCCCTTGAGGGACAAACTTTCAATTGGTATCATAAATTTGTTTTTATTAATATTTGATTTAATTATATTTTTTTCAATATATATTTGATTATTACAATCTTTTTTTGAAAATGAAAATGAAATTTTATTAGAATTAATTTTTCTGCTATTTAATTCATTAATGATTTTTAAATCATCTGAATTGTAAATTAAATAATCCGATTTTGAATGGTTTATAACTATATTAAACTTTGAACTAATGTAATTGTCAAAATTGTTCTCATACCTTTCTAAGTGATCAGGGCTAAGATTAGTGATGACTGCTATTTGAGGCTTAAAAGTTTTAACACCATCTAACTGAAAACTACTTAACTCTAAAACAATAAATTCATAATCTCTGTTTGCAATTAAAAAGGAAAAGCTATTACCAATATTACCTGCAACACCCACATTTAATCCAGAAGACTTTAGAATGTGATAAATTAAGCTAGTAGTCGTAGTTTTTCCGTTTGAGCCTGTAATACCGATAATTTTTGCGTTTGTAAATCTTGATGCAAATTCAATTTCTGAAATAACAGGGATATTATTAATTCTTATTTTATTGATCAAATCAGAGTCATCAGAAATGCCAGGACTTTTAACTATCTCGGTTGCATTTAATAGTTTAGTTAAACTATGACTTCCTTCCTCAAACTCAATATTGTTCTCAATTAATATATTTTTATATTCTTTTTTAATTAGATTATTATCAGATAGAAAAACTTTAATTCCTTTTTTGGAAGCTAAATAAGCTACTCCTACTCCACTTTCACCACCACCTAAAACAACTAAATTATCATTCATGATTATCTAATTTTTAGAGTTATTAATGAAAGGATTGCTAATAGAATTCCTATAATCCAAAATCTTACAACTATTTTACTCTCGTGATATCCTTGTTTTTGAAAATGATGATGAAGTGGAGACATTAAAAAAATCCTTTTACCAACTCCATATTTCTTTTTTGTGTATTTAAAAAAACTAACTTGGATTATAACGGATAATGTTTCTACTAAAAAAATTCCACATATTAGTGGAAGTAGCAACTCTTTTCTTACAATAATTGCAATAACTGCTATAATACCACCAATAGTTAAGCTTCCCGTATCACCCATAAAAATTTGAGCTGGAAATGCATTATACCATAAGAAACCTATTAATCCGCCAATGAAAGCAGAAATGAAAATTACGATTTCACTAACACGTGGTATATACATGATATTTAGATATTCTGAAAAAATTATATTTCCAGAAACCCAAGCAAAAATCGCTAATGCAAGAGTAATTATAACAGATGAACCTGCAGCTAAACCATCTATTCCATCTGTTAAATTTGCTCCATTAGAAACTGAAGAAATAATTAAAATAACGAAGAATACAAACACAATCAAACTTAACAATTCCGATTCTTCAGAAATCCAGGATGTAAAATATGAATAATCTAATTCATTATCTTTCAAAAAAGGTACAGTCGTTTTAGTAGACTTATATTCAATATTATTTATTTGATTATTTAAAAGAGATTGATCTTTAATAGTCACATCAGGATGGAAATAAAGGGTTACACCAACAATAAAACCTAAAAAGATTTGTCCAATTATTTTGAACTTTCCTTTTAATCCATTTTTATTTTTTTTGAATACTTTTATATAATCATCCAAAAAACCTATAAATCCAAGCCACAATGTTGTAAATAATAATAATATAATATAAATATTACTGACCTTTGAAAATAATATTACAGGGATAATAGTAGAAATAATAATTATCAAACCTCCCATTGTTGGGGTTCCATCTTTTTCTTTTTGACCATCTAAACCTAAATCTCTTACGGTTTCCCCAATCTGTTTATTTTTTAAAAAATTAATTATATTTTTTCCATATTTAATAGAAATCATTAATGAGAAAACAAATGCTAATGCGGATCTAAATGATAAATATTTAAATAGCCCTGCTCCTGGGATTTGGTACTGCAATTCTAAATATTCAAATAAAAAATAAAACATATTGTTACTTGATTTTTAATGATTTAATTAAAAGTTTTTTATCATCAAACTTTTCTTTAATATCTCCTTTGATTTGATATTTTTCATGACCTTTTCCTGCAATTAAAATGACATCATTTTCTTTGGCAATTTTGCAAGCATACTTTATTGCTTCCTCCCTGTCAATAATTTTTGAAACCTTCTTTAAATCACTATCATTAACTCCTAACTCCATTTGATCAATAATAGTTTTAGGATCTTCAAACCTTGGATTATCAGATGTAAAAATAACCTTGTCACTTAATATGGCTGCAATTTTACCCATTAATGGCCTTTTGGCTTTATCTCTATCTCCACCACAACCAATCACTGTTATCAAATCTTCTTTATTATTTTTTAAGGCAATTAGCGTTTCTAAAATCTTTTGAACGGAATCTGGGCTATGAGCATAATCAATTACTCCTATATTTTTTTTATAAATGATTTTTTCAAATCTCCCATCTGCAGAAGATAGTGAGCTGATTTTATCTAAGATTAACTCATCTTTATAATTCAGCAACCTTGATAAGCTATAAGTAGCTAAAATATTATAAGCATTAAATTCTCCAATTAATTTTGACCAAACCTCTGAACCATTAATTATTAGCTTCATTCCATTAAAGTCTTTTTCTAAAATTTTTAAAGAAAAATCTGCGCTTGACTTTAATGCATATTTAAAAACCTTTGCCTTTGTGTTCTGCGTCATATACAAACCATTTTTATCGTCTACATTAACTAATACTTTAGAAGATTTAGGTAATGAATTTAGAAATGACTTTTTAACATCTCTGTACTGTTTAAAAGAACTATGGTAGTCTAAATGATCATGTGAAAGGTTTGTAAATACTCCAACATCGAAGTTTAAACCATGTATTCGATGTTGATCAATAGCGTGTGAAGACACTTCCATAAAACAAAATTCCACTCCATCCTCTAACATCATACTAAACATTTTATTTAAGCTCAACGGATCTGGTGTTGTTTGAGTTGACTCTATTGTTTTATTATTTATTAAAATTTTATTTGTAGAGATCAAACCAACTTTATTTCCTAAAAGACCAAAAAGTTGACTCATTAATGTAGCTGTAGTTGTCTTTCCATTTGTTCCTGTTACTCCAACTAATTTTAATTTAGAGGTTGGATTATTGTAATAATTTGATGAAATGATAGCTAAGGCTATTCTACTATCTTTTACAGTTACGTAGGTTATTTCTTTATTTATAATTTCTGGAAAAGTTTCACTTATTATAATTTTAGCTCCGTTATTAATAGCGTTGGGTATAAATAAATTTCCATCTACGCTATTTCCTTTAATTGCAATAAATAAATCATTAGTAAAAATTTTTTTTGAATCAAACTCAATCTTATTAAAATTAATTTCTGTAGATCCAGAAACTGAAACAATATTTACTTTATATAATATGTCTTTTAATAATTTCATGATAACTCTAAAACAATTTTTTTGTTTGATGAATTTTGAAATATTGTATGCTTTTTAACTAACAACCCCTTTCCTTTAAATTCAACGGAAAAACCTAAATTTTCTAAATAAGGTAAAACATCGCTAAAATTCTTTCCATTTATTTCTAAATTTTCTAAACCCTTAGAAATCTTTAATTCATTTATTAATAAATCATTTAATTTTTGGTCATCTAATGGGTTTGTTTTTATTAATTCGGGTGTTAGAGAGTATAACTTATCAGCAATTTTTTTAAATACAGGCGCAGCAACTGCTGATCCGTAATATCCTTTTTTCTTGTTTGGTTTGTGAATCACAACTATACAAGAGTATTTTGGTTTATCAGACGGAAAATATCCAACAAAACTTGAAATATATTGGACATTCTCTGTATTATAATCTACTTGACCAGTTCCTGTTTTTCCTGAAATTTTGTAATCATTAGATCTAATATTATACGCTGTTCCACCTTTATCATTAACTACACTCTCTAACATAGATCTTACGGCTTTTAATGTTTTTTCTGAGCAAATAGATGGGTTTAGAATAACTTTTTTCATTTTCGTAGTTCTTGATGAAAATGAATTTACTTTACTTAGGAAAACAGGTTTTACCATCACACCATTATTTGCTACTGCATTATAAAAAGTCAATATTTGTAGAGGTGTTAGAGAGACGCCATATCCGTATGCCATCCATGGTAAAGACAAGCCACTCCAGTCTTTATCTTTAGGGTGAGGGATTTTAGGTTTTGCCTCTCCTAAAATAGGAAGATTAAGTTTTTTATTTAATCCCATGTTGTATAAACGATTCGAAAATTTTTCTGGATTATTAGAATATCCGTCATTAATAATTTTAACTATTCCAGTATTTGAAGAAAATTTAAAAACATCATTTACAGAAATCTTTCCATATCCCCCTTTTTTAGAATCTCTAACTTTACTTCCATAAAATGAAAGTATACCGTTTTCAGTATCAATCATTGATAAGGGATTAACAATATCATCTTCTAGAGCTGCCATCATAGCCATTAACTTAAACGTAGACCCAGGTTCAAAATGTTCTCCAACAGCGTAGTTTAGTTTTTCATAATATTTACCCTCTGATGTTCGCCCTAAATTTGAGATAGCTTTTATAGCTCCCGTTTCCGTCTCCATTACTACAACAGAACCATGATCTGCCTCAAACTCTTCAAGTTGACCTAGAAGAGAATGATGAGCTATGTCTTGGAAACCCACATTAATGTTGGTAACTATGTCTGAACCAGGCTTAGGATCAACTCTACTTTCATTAGAAATTGGTTTCCATTTTCCGTTTGAAATCTTTTGCATTAATTGGGAACCATTTTTTCCTCTTAGTATTTTTCCAAATGCATGTTCAAGACCAACTCCCTTATATTCATTAATTTCGTTTTTACGCTCGTATCCAATCGTCCTTTCAGCAATTTTATTTAAAGGATATTCCCTATAATTCTTTTTTTCTACTATTAATCCTCCTCTTACCCCTCCCATTTTAAACAATGGCATTTTTTTAATTTCATTTAATTCACTTATAGAAATACCTCTAGCAATTAAATGATATCTTCTATTTAAATCCTTACTAGTTTTTAAAGAATTGAAATAAAAATCAAAAGATTTATCAAGAGTCTCTGACAATGCCTGAGAAAGCGGATTTATGTATTTTTTGAAGTTACTTTTTGAGACCGTTACAGCGTCAAAATAGATATTATAACTAGTAGAAGAAGAAGCTAGTAAACTGCCATCTTTTGAGTAAATACTTCCTCTTTTTGGAGTGATTGTAAAACTTTGAACTGTTTTTTCAATTGCAATTTTTCGATATTTATCACCCTCTATAAATTGAATGTGAAAAATTTTATATCCAATACCTAAACCTAAAATAACTAATATACTAGCAACAAAATAAAGCCTGTACAAGAATTGTTTTTGATTAGTCAACATTATTTTAT